>NZ_JAJNIQ010000048.1:0-204 GCF_022386395.1 Mammaliicoccus sp. J-M40 | reverse complement strand
TCGTTGCTTACGCAACCAAATATCTAATGTATGTCCCTCTGCATCAATGGCACGATATAAATAGCTCCATTTTCCTTTTATTTTGATGTACGTCTCATCAATACGCCATTTGTAATAAGCTTTTTTATGCTTTTTCTTCCAAATTTGATATAAAATTGGGGCATATTCTTGAACCCAACGGTAGACCGTTGAATGATGAACGTT
>NZ_JAJNIQ010000047.1:0-220 GCF_022386395.1 Mammaliicoccus sp. J-M40 | reverse complement strand
CTGTATTGATACTTTGATACCTTGTCTTTCTTACTTTAATATGACGGTGATCTTGCTCAATGAGGTTATTCAGATATTTCGATGTACAATGGCAGTCAGGTTTAAGTTTAAAAGCTTTAATTACTTTAACCATTGCTACCTTCGTTGAAGGTGCCTGATCTGTAATTACCTTTTGAGGTTTACCAAATTGTTTAATGAGACGTTTGATAAACGCATATGC
>NZ_JAJNIQ010000046.1:0-230 GCF_022386395.1 Mammaliicoccus sp. J-M40 | reverse complement strand
GTAAGCCCAACTACCATCGGCGCTAAAGAGCTTAACTTCTGTGTTCGGCATGGGAACAGGTGTGACCTCTTTGCTATCGTCACCAGACAAAGTACTTGCTTGAGACAATTGATAAACAATTGCTCTTCGCATTGTTATGAGAATGTATTGCACATTCAAAACTAGATAGTAAGCAGATTTTACGGCGCAAAACCGATTTTAAAAATTTGATTAAGTCTTCGATCGATTAG
>NZ_JAJNIQ010000045.1:0-281 GCF_022386395.1 Mammaliicoccus sp. J-M40 | reverse complement strand
AAATCGTAGATTATTAAGTGAAAAATACCAGAGGTATAAATTATATGGAGTTAATGGATTGTTACCTAAAACAAAAAATAACTCGTATCCGCCATCTTTTAAACTACAAATTATTAATGAGTATTTTGAAAAGGGAATATCATCTGTACAGTTGGCTATTAAATACAATATCCCATCAGATCGCACTGTACGAAACTGGATAAAACGTTATACTATGGGTAAAGAGAACAAAACATATTCTCCAAAACCCGAGGTGTATACGATGAAAGCAAGAAAAACAA
>NZ_JAJNIQ010000044.1:0-290 GCF_022386395.1 Mammaliicoccus sp. J-M40 | reverse complement strand
GGTTAAGCCAATCACTCTTTGAAGTACTTTCAGTACTCAATTATTGGAATTAACGTTGACATATTGTCATTCAGTTTTCAATGTTCATTTTGTATCACAAGAATTAATTATACTCTTATTAAAACCTTGTGTCAATAACTAATTCAACTTTTTCAAGAATTTATTCAAGAAAAAAAGACCCTAGGGTCAAAAATTGAATTTTGCCCGGCAACGTCCTACTCTCGCGGAACGTAAGCCCAACTACCATCGGCGCTAAAGAGCTTAACTTCTGTGTTCGGCATGGGAACAGG
>NZ_JAJNIQ010000043.1:0-295 GCF_022386395.1 Mammaliicoccus sp. J-M40 | reverse complement strand
TGGTGCCGAGGACCGGAATCGAACCGGTACGATAATCACTTATCGCAGGATTTTAAGTCCTGTGCGTCTGCCAGTTCCGCCACCCCGGCAAGAAAAAATAAAAATGGAGCGGAAGACGGGATTCGAACCCGCGACCCCAACCTTGGCAAGGTTGTATTCTACCGCTGAACTACTTCCGCTAAATCATTATTTTTACAATATTATTAATGGTGAGCCATAGAGGATTCGAACCTCTGACCCTCTGATTAAAAGTCAGATGCTCTACCAACTGAGCTAATGGCTCTAAAACATGGTG
>NZ_JAJNIQ010000042.1:0-344 GCF_022386395.1 Mammaliicoccus sp. J-M40 | reverse complement strand
TCACCTCTACAATATTTTCTTAGTCGATTACATTGTACTAAAGTGAGCTATATTTGGCTCTTTTTTTATTACACAATTATATGGACATATTCATGTTTAAAGCTCTAACGGGCTAGAGTACATAAACAAGTACGTTAGAGCTTCATTTCTCCTATTTTCAATGTGATTTTATACTGAATTTATTTGATATAGTGCTCTAACGGGCTAGATATTTTAGTCTTGCACGTTACATTTTCTAACGAGCTAGAGTTTTTAAACAAGCACGTTAGAGCTTCATTTCCCCTATTTTTAATGTGATTTTATATTGAATTTATTTGATATATCGCTCTAAAGGGCTAGATATT
>NZ_JAJNIQ010000041.1:0-371 GCF_022386395.1 Mammaliicoccus sp. J-M40 | reverse complement strand
CTCCTTTCTAAGGATATTACGGAATGACCATAAGGTCATGGAATAACGGAGACATATTGTATTCAGTTTTGAATGTTTATTTGACATTCAAATTAAGAATGGGCCTATAGCTCAGCTGGTTAGAGCGCACGCCTGATAAGCGTGAGGTCGATGGTTCGAGTCCATTTAGGCCCACCATTAAATTAAATTACCCATTACGGGGGCTTAGCTCAGATGGGAGAGCGCCTGCTTTGCACGCAGGAGGTCAGCGGTTCGATCCCGCTAGTCTCCACCATTATTATTTTGCACATTGAAAACTAGATAAGTAAGCAAATAGATTTTACCAAGCAAAAAACCGAGTGAATTTTTAACGAAATTCAACAAGCTTAATA
>NZ_JAJNIQ010000040.1:0-441 GCF_022386395.1 Mammaliicoccus sp. J-M40 | reverse complement strand
ACTTTGCAACAGAACCCCTAAAAAAAATTCAAAATCTTTCAGAGAAGCTGTTAAAGGAATTTTTAAGTTCACAGATATTAACTTAGCGCGTGAGGCTAAAAATCGATTGATTCATGATTATATCGATCAACCAAAATATTCAAAAGCTTGCGCATCATTGGATGATGGATTCGAAGACGCCTTTCAATATACCGTACAAGGAAATTCCCACAATCGACTAAAGAGTACCAATCTAATTGAACGACTGAATCAAGAAGTACGCAGAAGAGAAAAGATTATTCGCATCTTCCCCAATCAAACATCAGCCAATCGCTTAATTGGAGCCGTTCTTATGGACCTACATGATGAATGGATTTATTCTTCAAGAAAATACATCAATTTTGATAAGTAGAAATGGTAAAAACATTGTATAGCATTTTACACAGGAGTCTGGACTTGACT
>NZ_JAJNIQ010000039.1:0-452 GCF_022386395.1 Mammaliicoccus sp. J-M40 | reverse complement strand
CGGGGTGGCGGAACTGGCAGACGCACAGGACTTAAAATCCTGCGATAAGTGATTATCGTACCGGTTCGATTCCGGTCCTCGGCACCATTTTTAGCGCCCGTAGCTCAATTGGATAGAGCGTTTGACTACGGATCAAGAGGCTAGGGGTTCGACTCCTCTCGGGCGCGCCATTATTAATAACGGGAAGTAGCTCAGCTTGGTAGAGCACTTGGTTTGGGACCAAGGGGTCGCAGGTTCGAATCCTGTCTTCCCGACTTCTATTAAATATTTTGGGGGCTTAGCTCAGATGGGAGAGCGCCTGCTTTGCACGCAGGAGGTCAGCGGTTCGATCCCGCTAGTCTCCACCATTTATAAAATAGATAATGAACATTGAAAACTGAATGACAATATGTCAACGTTAATTCCAATAATTGAGTACTGAAAGTACTTCAAAGAGTGATTGGCTTAACCAA
>NZ_JAJNIQ010000038.1:0-467 GCF_022386395.1 Mammaliicoccus sp. J-M40 | reverse complement strand
AACGAAATAAATATTTAGAAATGGAGAATGAGGTTTTAAAAAAGCGGAGAGAATTCGAAAGAGAGATGATGAATCAAAAAGTAAACAAATCGCGTCATACAAAACGATTAAAGCGCTAAAAAATAAATATCCAATTAAATGGTTATGTAGTGTTTTAGGAATAAATAGATCAAGTTATTATAAATGGACAAATAGAAAACCCTCTAAGAGAGAGATTGAAAATAATACATTAATGGAAGATATCAACGATATCTATCACCAATATCAAGGTATTTATGGTTATAGACGTATTTATATCTATATCCGTCTTAAATTAAATAAACGTGTAAATCATAAGCGTGTTTATAGATTAATGAAACAATTAAAATTAAAAGCAATTATACGTCGTAAAACCAAACGTTATAAGCCTTTTACTCCTGAAGTTACTGCACAAAACATTTTAAATAGATCATTTAATGAAACTAAGA
>NZ_JAJNIQ010000037.1:0-486 GCF_022386395.1 Mammaliicoccus sp. J-M40 | reverse complement strand
ACAGATGATTGGGGTGAAGTCGTAACAAGGTAGCCGTATCGGAAGGTGCGGCTGGATCACCTCCTTTCTAAGGATATTACGGAATGACCATGAGGTCATGGAATAACGGAGACATATTGTATTCAGTTTTGAATGTTTATTTGACATTCAAAAATAGATAGGGCCTATAGCTCAGCTGGTTAGAGCGCACGCCTGATAAGCGTGAGGTCGATGGTTCGAGTCCATTTAGGCCCACCATTTTTTTGCACATTGAAAACTAGATAAGTAAGCAAATAGATTTTACCAAGCAAAAAACCGAGTGAATTTTTAACGAAATTCAACAAGCTTAATAATCGCGCGTCGTCTTTTTAGACGACATCACAGATTAATAACTGGTAAAGGTTAGTTAAACATGATTGTATCTTCGATACACAGTGCTTAACTAAGGATTTACATGATTAAGTTATTAAGGGCGCACGGTGGATGCCTTGGCACTAGAAGCCGAAG
>NZ_JAJNIQ010000036.1:0-566 GCF_022386395.1 Mammaliicoccus sp. J-M40 | reverse complement strand
CGCTCTAGAGATAGAGTTTTCCCCTTCGGGGGACAAAGTGACAGGTGGTGCATGGTTGTCGTCAGCTCGTGTCGTGAGATGTTGGGTTAAGTCCCGCAACGAGCGCAACCCTTAAGCTTAGTTGCCATCATTAAGTTGGGCACTCTAGGTTGACTGCCGGTGACAAACCGGAGGAAGGTGGGGATGACGTCAAATCATCATGCCCCTTATGATTTGGGCTACACACGTGCTACAATGGATAATACAAAGGGCAGCGAACCCGCGAGGTCAAGCAAATCCCATAAAATTATTCTCAGTTCGGATTGTAGTCTGCAACTCGACTACATGAAGCTGGAATCGCTAGTAATCGTAGATCAGCATGCTACGGTGAATACGTTCCCGGGTCTTGTACACACCGCCCGTCACACCACGAGAGTTTGTAACACCCGAAGCCGGTGGAGTAACCTTTTATTAGGAGCTAGCCGTCGAAGGTGGGACAGATGATTGGGGTGAAGTCGTAACAAGGTAGCCGTATCGGAAGGTGCGGCTGGATCACCTCCTTTCTAAGGATATTACGGAATGACCAT
>NZ_JAJNIQ010000035.1:0-621 GCF_022386395.1 Mammaliicoccus sp. J-M40 | reverse complement strand
TGAAGTGAACCCTGTCAAGTAGACAACTAAATAATAAAAATGTCTTTTTGGTCAAATTCATAGCTAAGCTATGGATTTGGCCATTTTTAATGTAATTCGATTAGTATTATAAAAATGGATATATTTAGCTAATTCTATTACTGCCTGTTCATAATTTATAAAAGAAAAGTTCTTATTTCCTTTATAAATTTCACTTTTCATCATTCCCCATACTGATTCCATAGGTCCATTATCAATACAACAGCCTACACGTGACATACTTTGAATCATTTTATGCTCTTTTAATTTTGCCTTGAAACTTCTAGAAGTATATTGAAACCCTCTATCGCTATGAAATATAATACCCTTGGTATTTTTTACTTTTTTAACAGCTTTATCAAGCGTGTTAAATACTAATTGGTTATTATTTGAACTACTCAATTCATAGCTTAAAATAGTTTTACTACCTAAATCATAAATCGCACTTAAGTATACTTTATTGCCATTTTTTAATTTAAATTCAGTCACATCAGTTAACCATTTCTTGTTTTTCTTAGTTTCATTAAATGATCTATTTAAAATGTTTTGTGCAGTAACTTCAGGAGTAAAAGGCTTATAACGTTTGGTTTTACGACGTATAAT
>NZ_JAJNIQ010000034.1:0-1029 GCF_022386395.1 Mammaliicoccus sp. J-M40 | reverse complement strand
TTGTATCTTCGATACACAGTGCTTAACTAAGGATTTACATGATTAAGTTATTAAGGGCGCACGGTGGATGCCTTGGCACTAGAAGCCGAAGAAGGACGTTACTAACGACGATATGCTTTGGGGAGCTGTAAGTACGCTTTGATCCAGAGATTTCCGAATGGGGAAACCCAGCATGAGTTATGTCATGTTATCCACATATGAATACATAGTATGTGAGAAGGCACACCCGGAGAACTGAAACATCTTAGTACCCGGAGGAAGAGAAAGAAAACTCGATTCCCTGAGTAGCGGCGAGCGAAACGGGAATAGCCCAAACCAATAGGCTTGCCTATTGGGGTTGTAGGACACTCAATACGGAGTTACAAAGGAAATAATTAGACGAATGGTTTTGGAAAAGCCAACCATAGAAGGTAAAGGTCCTGTAGTCGAAAGTTATTTCTCTCCTGAGTGGATCCTGAGTACGGCGGAACACGTGTAATTCCGTCGGAATCTGGGAGGACCATCTCCCAAGGCTAAATACTCTCTAGTGACCGATAGTGAACCAGTACCGTGAGGGAAAGGTGAAAAGCACCCCGGAAGGGGAGTGAAATAGAACCTGAAACCGTGTGCTTACAAATAGTCAGAGCCCGTTAATGGGTGATGGCGTGCCTTTTGTAGAATGAACCGGCGAGTTACGATTTGATGCAAGGTTAAGCAGTAAATGTGGAGCCGTAGCGAAAGCGAGTCTGAATAGGGCGAATGAGTATCTGGTCGTAGACCCGAAACCAAGTGATCTACCCATGTCCAGGTTGAAGTTCAGGTAACACTGAATGGAGGACCGAACCGACTTACGTTGAAAAGTGAGCGGATGAGGTGTGGGTAGCGGAGAAATTCCAATCGAACTTGGAGATAGCTGGTTCTCTCCGAAATAGCTTTAGGGCTAGCCTCAAGTGATGATTATTGGAGGTAGAGCACTGTTTGGACGAGGGGCCCCTCTAGGGTTACCGAATTCAGACAAACTCCGAATGCCAAATAATTTAACTTGGGAGT
>NZ_JAJNIQ010000032.1:0-1362 GCF_022386395.1 Mammaliicoccus sp. J-M40 | reverse complement strand
AATATGTCCATATAATTGTGTAATAAAAAAAGAGCCAAATATAGCTCACTTTAGTACAATGTAATCGACTAAGAAAATATTGTAGAGGTGACCTATATATGACTCAGTTAAATATTAACGTAGACTTTGAAGAATTGGCAAGTGCTATTTTAGAAAGTAATTTAAATACTGCTATGAAAAGTATAGCTGTAACTGTATTAAATGCTTATATGGAAATGGAAAGAGATCAGTTTGTGAACGCTGATTTCAAACAAAAGCATCCTGAAAGGATTGCACAACGAAATGGCTACTATGAACGTGATTTTATGATTCCAGTCGGAACACTTCATTTAAAAGTACCTAGAACGCGTGATGGCGAATTTACAACTGAAGTTTTTGATCAATATTCTCGCTCTGATCAATCACTGATTTTAGCGATGATAGAAGCTTATATTAATGGCGTTTCAACTAGAAACATCACGAAAATTGTAGAGGCTCTGGCAGGTAAATCTGTTTCGAAATCTACGATTTCAGAAGTTATGAAAAATATTGACCCCGATATTCAAAAGTGGTCGAGTAGACCTATTACTAGTCATCAGTACAGATATGTATTTGTTGATGCCATGCATATTAAAGTTAGAGAGAATAATAAAATAGTTTCTAAAGGCGTTTATATAGCTATGGGAGTAAATGAACTTAAAAGACGTGAAATTATTGGTTTTAAAATTTCTAATCAAGAATCTGAACAGGCTTGGTCTGAGTTCTTTGAAGATTTAAGAATGCGTGGCCTCACAACTCCTGAGCTCATTATTTCTGATGCACATTCTGGTCTTATTAAGTCTATTAAATCACAATTTATAGATTCAACTTGGCAACGTTGTACATTTCATCTTCTTAAAAACATCATTGAAAGATTCCCAAAAAAGAATTCACAAGAGGCAAGAACATTACTTAAATCTATTTTTCAAGCTCCTACATATCAACATGCGCTTGAAAGTAAAAATGAATTTGTAACTAAGTATGAAAATAATCCTAAGTATTCAGAAGCTTTAAATATATTAGATCAGGGCTTCGAAGATGCCACACAGTTTTATAGATTTCCAGCACAACACCATAAGAATATACGAACTACTAACTCTATTGAAAATATAAATATGCAGCTTAGAAAAAGAGAGAAAGTCATTAAGACTTTCCCTAACCTAGACTCAGCTTTTAGATTAATTGGTGCATTACTCATGGATATTCAAGAAAATCTAGATAATGCTAAAAGACCTTTTATTCCTTAAACTTACTACTTATTTTTGAAAAATAAGTAGAGATTAACAAAATGAATCTGCTAAAAATCAAACAGATTTATTTTGTTAATACATTCTAAAAAACCAA
>NZ_JAJNIQ010000031.1:0-1476 GCF_022386395.1 Mammaliicoccus sp. J-M40 | reverse complement strand
CATCCTTGTTAAATTGTTTATATCTGAAATAGTTCATACAGAAGACTCCTTTTTGTTAAAATTATACTATAAATTCAACTTTGCAACAGAAGCTCTTCTTTAGACACATTAGGCGTTGTTAATGTTAAAAATATAAAATCCTTCTGCTGATCCTGTTTAATATATTTCATCATCAACGATAAACCCAGCGCATCTTTCCTCGCTTTACGCCATGCACACATTGGACAAAATCGATTTTTACAAGGGTTCGCTTTATATAATTTTTGTTTTTTTTAGGTTTTATCAGCCACAAAAGACAAAAATGTATTACAATCCCTCACATAATCCATCTGATCTTCTCCAATATATCCTTGAATGAATTTTTGAAATGCTTGATTTCTACGTTTTTTCTCAGTATACTTATCCATGTTATAATACACAAAAACAACTTAGTTCTACTCTAACTAAGACCCATAAAAAAAGTTGCTTTTTCCCCTTTCTATGTATGTTTTTTACTAGTCATTTAAAACGATACATTAATAGGTACGGAAAAACAACTTTTTTTTGTGCTTAAAACCAGTCATATCAATAACTCAAGACAAGAAGAAACTCGTTTCACTCGTTCTAAAAAACGTTTTATCATTATTCACAATTTATCAAAAGTAATAGAATCATAAACAACCCATGGTCCTTGAAGCGCTCTTTCATAAGTGATATTTACTGAAACAGTCTCATTTATACAAACATATTTACCTTTATTAGCAAAATCATGATTATATAAAATTTTTATATCAAAATCTATTGTAAAGTTAGATTCTGTAAAGTCATTTCTATTTATATACATGGCACCTAATAATAAAGCTGAAAAAATATTTGGTAATCTCAATTCGAATGAATCCCCGCCATCAAGAACTGATATTTTTTCTTTTGTCGTTTCTTCCAAACCAAAAACTTTATCCCAACCATAAGTATCATTACCAAACATATCTTTTTCTATATCAAAATTGTTTTCTTTTTCTTCTGATGCTTTACTTAATAAAAATTCAAAAGTATCATTTTTCCTCACATCAATAGATACAGACAAATCTGTAATTCTTACTTTCGTTGTATTTATAAATTTCAATAAAACATCATATTCCTGTAGCTTTTCGTAACCGTCAATATCCCAATCAATACCTATGTAATCTACAGTTTGTTTATTTTGAGATTCTAAAAAAAGTTGAGGTCTTAAAAGAATATTATCTTTTTTTCTCTGATAAAACACAGTATACATTGAAATACCTAAAGCAAAAATAGATATTCCTAAAGAAATATAAGCGATCAATTCAAGCAACCCCTTTAAATTAGTTTAAATAATCATATCAATTTTCAGAAGAATAAGTACTCAAATTATTAAAAATTTATTCCAATTGCTTTATTGACGTTGAGCCTCGGAACCCTTAACAATCCCAAAACTTGTCGAATGGTCGGCTTAATAGCTCACGCTATGCCGACATT
>NZ_JAJNIQ010000030.1:0-1888 GCF_022386395.1 Mammaliicoccus sp. J-M40 | reverse complement strand
GTTATGGTGGATTACTTAAACAAAAACATAAAATTTTAAATTTAGACGATGCTGAAAAAGGTAATTTGATTAATACAAGTGACGAAGAAAAAACGACAGACGAAGAAGAAAAAGCAAATTCAATTACTGCAATTTGGAATTTTGAAAAACAAAATTATTATTTAAAAAATGTGAAACGTTAGCTAAAAAGCTAGCGTTTTTTTATGTTTTTAGCCCCTGCGGGAACTATAGCGTTTAACCAGCATGGTTACCCACTTTTCATGCCAATTTTTAAATTTGCATGTAAATGGGCAGTGTCTTAAAAATTAGCCACTGGTTTTTAGAAAAATCATTTTGTGAAATCAAAATATATTTATTTGGCTCATATTTGCGTTTTAAGAGCTTATATAAGTTTTAGGTATAAAACTATATGATTTACCCCTAAATCTTTAAAATGCCCCCTTAAAATTCAAAATAAGAGCATTTGAATTTAAACAAAATAAAAAAGCCGACCTAAAAATTAAGTTGGCTTTTTTTAGAAATATTCTGCTAAGTTAAATCTAATTTAATCATACCACCGTTTATGCCGAGAAAACTTTTTGGTTTGAAAAATGAAATGTGATAGCTAACTTGTTAGCGAGTTGGTTGGACTTGAATTGGGATTAATCCCAAGAAAGTACCAACTCAACATCACATGGAATTGTAGGTTCAAACCAAAAAGGAAATTGGAATAAAAAACATGTACAGACGGAAAAATAGAGCATGATTCACGGAGTGATCGTCATGCTCTATTTTTGGGTTTTTAGAAACGAGTGAAACGAGTTTCTTCTTGTCTTGATACTATATAGAAATAACTGTCTTTTATGAAATGTGTTTAAAACCTTGATATATAAGGATTTTAGGTTGTTTTTATGCGTGAAAGAAAATTTGACATTAAAAAGCTCCAGTAATAAGATAAAGGTGTCGAGCCAAAATCAAATACTGGAGGTTTTTATATGCATTCTTATACTACAAGAAATATAACCGAAAATCAAGATAATGAAACATTAAAAGATTTAACGAAAACGGGTAAAGTACGTCCGTGGAAAGAAAAGAAAATTGATAATGTGAGCTATTCAGAGATACTCGACATTTTAAAAGTGAAAAAAGCTCATAACGTAAAACAATGTGGTAGCGTCTTAGAATTTAAACCAACAGAAGAGGGCTATTTAAAGCTTTATAAAACATGGTTTTGTAAATCGAAGTTGTGTCCTGTTTGTAATTGGAGGCGTGCTATGAAAAATAGTTATCAAGCTCAAAGAGTGATTGAAGAAGTAGTTAAAGAAAAGCCGACAGCTCGTTGGTTGTTTTTAACTCTTTCAACGAGAAATGCAATAGACGGTGAAACTTTAGAACAAAGTTTAAAAGACTTAACTAAATCGTTTCATAAGTTGTTTAGATATAAAAAAGTTTCTAAAAATTTAATTGGTTTTATGCGTTCAACGGAAGTTACGGTTAATCAAAATGATGGTAGTTATAACCAACATATGCACGTTTTATTATGCGTTGAAAATGCGTATTTTAGAAAAAAAGAAAATTATATAACTCAAAATGAATGGGTTGATTTATGGCAAAAAGCACTTCGAGTTAATTATCGACCGGTGGCTAATATTAAAGCGATCAAACCAAACCGAAAAGGCGATAAAGATATTCAAGCAGCAATCAAAGAAACCTCAAAATATTCGGTTAAGTCATCGGACTATTTAACCGGAGATAGTGAAAAAGATTCAGAAATTGTTAGTGATTTAGAACAAGGTTTATATCGAAAACGTATGTTAAGTTATGGTGGATTACTTAAACAAAAACATAAAATTTTAAATTTAGACGATGCTGAAAAAGGTAATTTGATTAATACAAGTGACGAAGAAAA
>NZ_JAJNIQ010000029.1:0-1918 GCF_022386395.1 Mammaliicoccus sp. J-M40 | reverse complement strand
CACTTCCTTTATTATTTTTCATTTTTTTAAACTATTTAATACTAATGTCTTTTATAATAGCTTTTCATATATTATATAATCAATCTTTATAAGTCCTTTTATAAATTTCTTTTCTACCATTTTCGATAAATTCCTGTTTAATATTTTTAATTCCATAAACAATAGTTTCAATAGGATAATATTCTTCAACTATATCTTGATATTCTTTTGCTTTCTCAATATCTATATTTCCATACATTCTTAATATATCTTCTCCAAAATTTGTTCCTATTTCTTCTTCACTATCTTCAAGTAAGTATATAAAATCACAATATTCATCTATAATTCCAGAATCTCCAAAATCAATTATTCCAGTTAATCTATTATTGCCATCTAACAATAGATGATTACAACTAAAATCATTATGGCATAAACACTTTTTACCCTCAAAAACTGTTGTTGCATTTAGTCTTTCCATAAAACTTTCTATATAATCTTTTTCTATATCAGTTAAATCATTATAAATAGTTTCACGCAACAATATATACTCTTCTAATACATTTTGTTTATTATCAATAGTACATTCACTAATATCTGTATAATCTAAACCGTGCATTTGTCTTAAAAAACTGGCAATATCTCGTTTTAACAAATTTTGTTCTTCTTCTGACATAGTAGAATAAATTTCTGGTGTTAAAAAAGTTCCTTTAATTTCTTTATAACCTAGTATAGATAATTCATCACTAATATACGAATATTCAATATTAGGAATTTTTACATTAGTTTCTAAATTTGTATTTAAAAAATTATATATTGCTTTTTCTTTTGCATAACCTTTTTTCTTATTAGTACTAAATTTTGTTTTAAAAATGTATTCATTATTAACTAAATATGCCACACTATCATAACCACTACCGATTATTTCAATACTATCTACTTTGAAATTATCAAAGTAATGCTCAATTAAATATTTCATTGCCTTAACATTTGTGGCATTATCATCATATCTATATTCCATTAAATAACAATCTTCTTTTTTGCCCTCGTGTAATTCATGTTCTGGCAAATCTTCAATAATTCTAAAACCAGATTTTTGGTATGCCCTTATTGCTCTTGGATTATTTTTATGAGGGTCTAAAATAACTGCATTAGCATTTCTTTCTTTTTTCAAAAATTCAAAAATCAATTTAATATATCTTGTACCAATTCCTTTACTCCAATAATTTGGCTCTCCTATAAATTGATCCATACCATAGACTATCTCATCAGTTTTTGGATAATGATAATCAGTATATAACTCATCATACATTTTATATATTTGTCCATATCCAATAGGAACATTGTTATATTCAATAATTACTCTAAAAACTTCATCTTCCCAAGGCTCTGTATAATGTTTTTTTAATGATTCTAATGTATATTTTTTATCTCTACCACCATAAAATTCTAATACTCTTTCATCAGTTAACCATTTTAACATCAAAGGAAAATCATCATCTATTAAAGTTCTTATACATATTTCATTTTCAACTATATTCATTTATTTATCACCTTTTTCATAATCATATACATATACTATTTCATCTTTATAATCATTTTTACCACCTAATTTTTCATATACATGGCAAGCTCTAGGATTACCTTTATCAGTTATTAAAAACATTTCAGAACAACCAATCTCTTTAGAATATTCCTTAATAAAAGATAATAATTTTGAACCATAACCTTTGTCTTGATAGTTAGGTAACATTCCTATTGAGTGTAAATAAAACATTGTTTTTCCATCAGGTCTTAAAAGTGTATAGCAATATGCAAATCCTATAATTTTATTATTTTCTTTAGCTATAAACCCAAATGAACTGGTATCATTAAGAAATCCTTTTAAATTATCAATATCAAAAACCATATTATCATCAATTAAAACTTCTTCCATAAACTC
>NZ_JAJNIQ010000028.1:0-1955 GCF_022386395.1 Mammaliicoccus sp. J-M40 | reverse complement strand
AAAACCGATTTTAAAAATTTGATTAAGTCTTCGATCGATTAGTATTCGTCAGCTACACACATTACTGCGCTTACACCCCGAACCTATTAACCTCATCATCTTTGAGGGATCTTATAACCGAAGTTGGGAAATCTCATCTTGAGGGGGGCTTCATGCTTAGATGCTTTCAGCACTTATCCCGTCCATACATAGCTACCCAGCTATGCCGTTGGCACGACAACTGGTACACCAGAGGTATGTCCATCCCGGTCCTCTCGTACTAAGGACAGCTCCTCTCAAATTTCCTACGCCCACGACGGATAGGGACCGAACTGTCTCACGACGTTCTGAACCCAGCTCGCGTACCGCTTTAATGGGCGAACAGCCCAACCCTTGGGACCGACTACAGCCCCAGGATGCGATGAGCCGACATCGAGGTGCCAAACCTCCCCGTCGATGTGAACTCTTGGGGGAGATAAGCCTGTTATCCCCGGGGTAGCTTTTATCCGTTGAGCGATGGCCCTTCCATGCGGAACCACCGGATCACTAAGTCCGTCTTTCGACCCTGCTCGACTTGTAAGTCTCGCAGTCAAGCTCCCTTGTGCCTTTACACTCTGCGAATGATTTCCAACCATTCTGAGGGAACCTTTGAGCGCCTCCGTTACTCTTTAGGAGGCGACCGCCCCAGTCAAACTGCCCGCCTGACACTGTCTCCCACCATGATCAAATGGTGCGGGTTAGAAAGTCAACACAGCCAGGGTAGTATCCCACCAGCGCCTCCACGTAAGCTAGCGCTCACGCTTCTAAGGCTCCTACCTATCCTGTACAAGCTGTGCCGAATTTCAATATCAGGCTACAGTAAAGCTCCACGGGGTCTTTCCGTCCTGTCGCGGGTAACCTGCATCTTCACAGGTACTATGATTTCACCGAGTCTCTCGTTGAGACAGTGCCCAAATCGTTACGCCTTTCGTGCGGGTCGGAACTTACCCGACAAGGAATTTCGCTACCTTAGGACCGTTATAGTTACGGCCGCCGTTTACTGGGGCTTCGATTCGTAGCTTCGCAGAAGCTAACCACTCCTCTTAACCTTCCAGCACCGGGCAGGCGTCAGCCCCTATACATCACCTTACGGTTTAGCAGAGACCTGTGTTTTTGATAAACAGTCGCTTGGGCCTATTCACTGCGGCTCTTCAAGGCTTGCACCTTAAAAAGCACCCCTTCTCCCGAAGTTACGGGGTCATTTTGCCGAGTTCCTTAACGAGAGTTCGCTCGCTCACCTTAGAATTCTCATCTTGACTACCTGTGTCGGTTTGCGGTACGGGCACCTATTTTCTAACTAGAGGCTTTTCTTGGCAGTGTGAAATCAACGACTCGTCGGATTCATGATCCAACTCCCCATCACAACTCAACCTTACGAGTGCCGGATTTGCCTAACACTCAGTCTTGTTGCTTGGACGTGCACTCCAACAGCACGCTTCGCCTATCCTACTGCGTCCCCCCATCGTTCAAACAATCATAGGTGGTACAGGAATATCTACCTGTTATCCATCGCCTACGCCTATCGGCCTCGGCTTAGGTCCCGACTAACCCAGAGCGGACGAGCCTTCCTCTGGAAACCTTAGTCAATCGGTGGATGGGATTCTCACCCATCTTTCGCTACTCACACCGGCATTCTCACTTCTAAACATTCCACATGTCCTTGCGATCATGCTTCAACACGTTTAGAACGCTCTCCTACCATTATCCTTACGGATAATCCACAGCTTCGGTAATATGTTTAGCCCCGGTACATTTTCGGCGCAGTGTCACTCGACTAGTGAGCTATTACGCACTCTTTAAATGATGGCTGCTTCTAAGCCAACATCCTAGTTGTCTGGGCAACGCCACATCCTTTTCCACTTAACATATATTTTGGGACCTTAGCTGGTGGTCTGGGCTGTTTCCCTTTCGACTATGGACCTTATCACCCATAGTCT
>NZ_JAJNIQ010000027.1:0-3157 GCF_022386395.1 Mammaliicoccus sp. J-M40 | reverse complement strand
GCATAGCGTGAGCTATTAAGCCGACCATTCGACAAGTTTTGGGATTGTTAAGGGTTCCGAGGCTCAACGTCAATAAAGCAATTGGAATAAAGCAACTTTGTTATTTATAATTATTTGATTGGAGGTGTGAATATGTTTTTTAAGTGTTCTATATGTGATGAAAAATTAAAGAGAGGTTATAAAACTTTAGCATGTGAGAATAACCATACTTTTGATATTGCAAAAGAGGGTTATTCGAATTTAATTTCAGGGCATAAAAAAAGTAAATACGATAAAAAATTGTTTATTGCTAGAAGAGAATTGAATGATAGTAGCAATTTGTATTCGATATTAATTTCAAAAATCATAGAAATTATTAAAAAATATGAGATTAAAACTAAAAATAATGTGATAGATGTTGGTACTGGTGAGGGTTATATTTTAAATGAAATTAGTAAAACATTTCTTGGTGAAAATGAATTCTTAGGTATAGACATTGCAAAAGAAGGTGTAAAAAAAGCAGCAAAATCATATAAAAATATAAATTGGTTGGTTGCTGATCTAGCTGATATACCAGTTATGAATGGGAATGTAGACTTTTTAATTAATGTGCTTAGCCCTTCTAATTATGATGAGTTTAAAAGAGTTCTAGATAAAGAGGGGAAATTGATAAAAATAATTCCTAATAGTGATTATTTAAAAGAAATAAGGAATATAGTCTTTAGTAATCATAAAAATAAGGATTATGATAATTCTGAGGTTATAGATTTATTTGAAGCTAATTTTAATAAAATTGAAATGATAGACATTAGTTATAAGGTTAAATTAAATAAAGAAGAATTGAATAAATTACTTGATATGACGCCTTTAACGTGGAATTTAAGTGACGTAGAAAAAGAAGGAATAATTAAGAAAAACTTAAGTGAAATTACGATGAGTTTTAAGGTTTTGGTTGGTGGTTTTAAAACGAGTTGAAAACGAGTTTCTTCTTGTCTTGATAATAAGGGTAACTATTGCCGGCGAGGCTAGTTACCCTTAAGTTATTGATATGACTGGTTTTAAGCACAAAAAAAGTTGCTTTTTCGTACCTATTAATGTATCGTTTTAAATGTCTAGTAAAAAACATACATAGAAAGGGGAAAAAGCAACTTTTTTTATTATCATAGTTTGGGAAAACTAAGTTGTTTTTATGTGTTATAACATGGAAAAGTATACTGAGAAAAAACAAAGAAATCAAGTATTTCAGAAATTTATTAAACGTCATATTGGAGAGAATCAAATGGACTTAGTTCAAGATTGCAATACATTTCTGTCTTTTGTAGCTGATAAAACTTTAGAAAAACAGAAATTATATAAAGCTAATTCTTGTAAAAATCGATTTTGTCCTGTCTGTGCTTGGAGAAAAGCTAGAAAAGATGCATTAGGTTTATCTTTGATGATGCAATATATTAAGCAGCAAGAGAAAAAGGAGTTTATCTTTTTAACTTTGACTACACCTAATGTAATGAGTGATGAATTAGAAAATGAGATAAAACGTTATAATAATTCTTTTAGAAAACTTATAAAGAGAAAAAAAGTAGGTAGTGTTATAAAGGGTTATGTTCGTAAGTTAGAGATTACATATAATAAAAAAAGAGATGATTATAACCCTCATTTTCACGTGTTAATTGCAGTAAATAAATCGTATTTCACAGATAAAAGATATTATATTAGCCAACAAGAATGGTTAGATTTATGGCGTGATGTAACGGGAATTTCAGAAATTACACAAGTTCAAGTTCAAAAAATAAGACAAAATAACAATAAAGAGTTATATGAAATGGCTAAGTATTCTGGTAAAGATAGTGATTATTTAATAAATCAAAAAGTGTTTGATGCATTTTATAAATCACTTAAAGGTAAACAGGTATTAGTTTATTCAGGATTATTTAAAGAGGCTAAAAAGAAATTAAAAAATGGGGATTTAGATTATTTAAAAGAAATTGATCCAACCGAATATATCTATCAAATTTTTTATATTTGGAAACAAAAAGAATATTTAGCTAGTGAACTTTATGACTTAACAGAACAAGAAAAAAGAGAAATTAATCACAAAATGATAGACGAAATCGAGGAAGAACAATAACAAAATATAAGTGCTAACAGCTGACCTCCCGATAACACCATGTAGTTATTGGGAGGTCAGCTGTTGAATTATGCACGAGTATTTTAAAAGTTATTGTGATGACGACGATAAACGATTATCAAAAGTATAATGTTAAAATGCTTTATTATACTAACGTTATATAAACAATATACTTTCGTTATACAAATTTTAACCCTGTTAGGAACTATAAAAAATCATGAAAATTTTAATTTGCATGTAACTGGGCAGTGTCTAAAAAATAGCCACTGGTTTTGCTTAAATTTTGTTTGTGAAATGAGAATATATTTATTTGGCTTATATTTGCGTTTTAAGAGCCAATATAAGTTTTTAGGTATAAAACTATATAAATTACCCTTAAATCTTTAAAATACCCCTTTAAAATGCAAAATAAGTATATTTGATTATCACATGTGTTTTTGAATTTAGCACGATACCATTTTGGTATGTAAGTGTGCCTTTGGATAAATAAAAAAGTCCTGGTCTATTATAGACCAGGACTTTTTTATTTATCGTTAGACCGCAACAACATTAGTTGCTTGTTCGCCACGTTGACCATCAACTATGTCGAAATCTACGCTTTGTCCATCTTCTAAAGATTTATAGCCTTCTCCAACAATGTTAGAAAAGTGAACGAATACGTCGTTACCATTTTCTCTTTCGATGAAACCAAAACCTTTTTCTGAATTAAACCATTTTACTGTACCGTTATTCATATAGAATACCTCCGAGTGCTTTTGCACATAATATTTGTAACAATTTCATTTATAAAAAAGAGGATATTCTAGAAAAATACACTACAATTAAATTCACGAGCTTTTATTACGTTAGATTAAGTATACGCTTATTTATTGGATAAGTACATCTTTATTTTTAAAAGCACGCATTTATGCCGAGAAAATTTATTGATCGTTGAGAAGAACCCTTAACTAAACTTGAAGACGAATGTCGGCATAGCGTGAGCTATTAAGCCGACCATTCGACAAGTTTTGGGATTGTTAAGGGTTCCGAGGCTCAACGTCAATAAAGCAATTG
>NZ_JAJNIQ010000026.1:0-3213 GCF_022386395.1 Mammaliicoccus sp. J-M40 | reverse complement strand
CTCCATATAATTTATACCTCTGGTATTTTTCACTTAATAATCTACGATTTGTATTCAATGACAACATTTTTATAACGTTTAAGAAGCTATAGCCTTGTTCATATAAATCAAAAGCTTCTAATAAAGTATTGATATCTATTTTAATATTTCTAGTCATAATAAAACTCCCTGCTAAATTTTCACTATTTAAGTGTTTACTTAACAGGGAGCATATCATTTTGCGTTAGGTCACGGCTTGTATATGCTCAACTCATTTATAACAATATAAGAATTTATGCTTCGTCTTGTTTAACTTGAGCCCAGCCTTTTGTAGTAATCGCAATTTTACCTGTTTCAATAACGATAAGTTTTTGTTTATACAATCTACCTATTGCGCGTTTGAAACTTGCTTTACTCATATTAAATACTTCTTTGATTGCTTCTGGGTCAGATTTATCCCAGAAAGGTAGTTCTCCATCATATTCTACTAGTAAATCAAAAATAATTTGTCCGTCTTCATCAAGACGTTCATGTGCTAATGGTAAGAATGAACCATTTAACTCGCCATTTTCTTTAACACCAATAATTCTAACGTCCATTTCTTCGCCTAACCTAGGTTCATGTCTACGTTCAGATTCATGTACGAATATTTTGTATCCGTCTTCTGAAAGTAAAAATGTTCCTACTCTTAACAAGCGGTATGGTCTAGCTGTAACATGTTGATGTAAAACTGTTTCTTCCGCAGCTTTATACATAGTATCAACAATTGTTTCAGTCGCTAATCTTGCGAACATTTGACTATTGCTATCTATTCTTAGCGTACAAAAAATCATGTCGCCATTTTGTGGCCAAAGTTCTTTAACTTTTGGAAGGTCTTCCCAAGGTATTAATACCTCTCTAGGTAGTCCAACATCAACTGCTGCGCCATCTCTATCTACTCTTAAAACTTTTACCCAATCGTAACGGTCTTTTGTAATTGTTGGCATATTTTGTGTGGCAAATAATTCGCCAGAACGGCTTGGATATACAAAGAAACTATAATCTTCGCCTATTTCTAAATCGTCTTCATTATCTACTTCAGATGCATTCATTTTAATATGTTCGCTGTTAGGTCCAAGTAAATGGTACGTTGAACCTTCCAATCTATCCACTTTTAAAAAGTCTATTCGACCTACAAGTGTATCTTTTTCTTGTGCCATATCATTCTCCATTCTTATCTTATTAGTTTCTACATTATAACATGCATTTTGTTTCATGTAACGACAGTTCATTCTCTTGTCCTTTTTTGTTAGATATATGGTATAATTCATCGATAGAAGTATTAATGAAAAGGAGTCATTTAATGTTACAAGTCACTAATGTAAGTTTACGATTTGGTGATCGTAAACTATTCGAAGATGTAAATATTAAGTTCACACCAGGCAACTGTTACGGACTTATTGGGGCTAATGGCGCTGGAAAATCAACATTTTTAAAAGTGTTATCTGGAGAATTAGACTCACAATCAGGTAACGTTTCATTAGGTAAAGATGAACGTTTAGCTGTATTAAAGCAAGATCACTTTTCTCATGAAGATGAAAAAGTAATTGACGTGGTATTAAAAGGTCACGAAAAATTATGGAAAGTTATGAAAGAAAAAAATGACATTTACATGAAGCCAGACTTCTCTGATGAAGATGGTATGCGTGCTGCTGAACTTGAAGGCGAATTTGCTGAGATGAACGGTTGGAACGCTGAAGCGGATGCTTCTGTATTACTTTCAGGTTTAGGTATTAAAGACGACCTACATGATAAACAAATGTCTGAATTAGAAAATAACCAAAAAGTTAAAGTATTATTAGCTCAAAGTTTATTTGGTGAGCCAGATGTTCTATTACTGGACGAGCCTACAAACGGTTTAGATATTCAAGCAATCGCTTGGTTAGAAGAATTCTTAATAAACTTTGAAAATACAGTAATCGTTGTGTCTCATGATAGACACTTCTTAAACAACGTATGTACACACATCGCTGATTTAGATTACGGAAAAATTAAATTATTTGTTGGTAACTATGATTTCTGGTATCAATCAAGTCAACTAGCTGCACAAATGGCTCAAGATCAAAACAAGAAAAAAGAAGAACGCATTAAAGAATTACAAGACTTTATTGCTCGATTTAGTGCGAACGCATCTAAATCTAAACAAGCAACAAGTCGTAAGAAGATGTTAGATAAAATCGAATTAGATGATATTCAACCTTCTTCAAGACGTTACCCATTTGTTAACTTTAATATTGGTCGTGAAATCGGTAACGACTTATTACAAGTTCAAGGTGTTTCAAAAACAATTGATGGTAATAAAGTTTTAAATAATGTTTCATTCACTATGAATCCTAATGATAAAGCTGTATTAATAGGAGAAAGTGAAATCGCTAAAACTACCCTACTTCGTATTTTAGCTGGTGAGATTGAACCAGATGAAGGTACAGTTAAATGGGGCGTTACGACTTCTCGTTCTTATTTACCTAAAGATAACTCAGAATTCTTTGACGGTGTAAATATGAACTTAGTTGATTGGTTAAGACAATATGCACCACCAGAAGAACAAACTGAAACATTCTTAAGAGGTTTCTTAGGACGTATGCTATTTAGTGGTGAAGAAGTTAAGAAAAAAGCAGACGTACTTTCAGGTGGAGAAAAAGTAAGATGTATGTTGAGTAAGATGATGTTATCAAATTCTAACGTACTATTATTAGACGAACCTACTAACCACTTAGACTTAGAAAGTATCACAGCTGTGAACGACGGTCTGAAGAACTTCAAAGGTTCATTAATCTTTACTTCATATGACTTTGAATTTATTAACACAATTGCTAATAGAGTTATTGATATTAAAGAAGATGGCGTAATTTCTAAAGAAATTAGCTATGAAGAATATCTGAAAGATCAAGGTGTATATAGCTAATATATGCTGAGATTATACGAACAGGCTGAGACATTTATATGTCCCAGCCTGTTTTTTGTTATATAAGTGCGAGTAGCTTACTGTTTATAATGAATTAGAAGAGAATGTCCCCCTCTAACGTGCACGAAACTTAAGACAAGCCCGTTACATTTTCTAACGAGCTAGTGGTAGCAAACAAGCACGTTAGCGCTATAAAAAGGAATATGTCCATATAATTGTGTAATAAAAAAAGAGCCAAATATAGCTCACTTTAGTACAATGTAATCGACTAAGAAAATATTGTAGAGGTG
>NZ_JAJNIQ010000025.1:0-4402 GCF_022386395.1 Mammaliicoccus sp. J-M40 | reverse complement strand
GGCTATACAAATATTTGATAAAAAAATACATCCTGAAGAATATCAAGAAGAAAAGAAAGAGCAAAAACGTGATAGGGGTAGATAAATAAAAACGCCACTCTAAAAATAGAATGGCGTTCAAAATCTTTAAAGAATTGTTTAAGTAAATCTAATTTAATTATACCCACATTTATGCCGAGAAAACTTTTTGTCTTAAAGAGTCCTTAACTTAGACTTAAAGCGACAGCGGTCGATAGCGTCAGCTATTAACCCGACCGACTGACAGCTTTTAGGATTGTTAAGGACGCAAACTTTAAGACCAAAAGGAAATTGGAATAAAAAATAAATTGAGTTAATGGTTTAGGTTTTAGGGCTAACTTCACGAAGTGATCTGTTAGCCCTGTTTTTGTATTTTGGTTTAGAATTTATCAAATTTAGTTGGAAAAAGGGGGACTACTACGACCCCCCTTTTAAGTGCCGAGTGCCAAATTGATAAAAAAGTGTCTTTTGAACTTACTCTCTCAAGGGATTGAGGTACATTAAAGTTCGGGGACATTTAGGGACATTTTTGGGGACATTTTAGTTTTTTTGTGTTTTAATTTGTATAAAGTACACAACTATGATACTATAATTTTAATAAATTGACTTGATTGAAAGGTGAAAGAAATGACTGAAAAGAAAAGATTCACAATTACTATGTCGGATAGTTTTTATGAGTATTTAGAAGAGTTATGTAAAGAAAAGGGTTTAAGTAAATCAGCAATGCTTACATTGGTTTTAGATGAATATAAGAAAGGGCAGAAAAATGCATAAAAAAAGAGCGTCCTGGCAAAAGACCGCTCTTTTTAAACTGCATTATCTGTATATGGTGATGTTAAATGACAACAGATAAAGCAAGATACTTCACATTTTTATTGTACCCTGAGAGTATACCAGAAAACTGGGAAATGCAACTAGAATTGATTGGTATTCCTATGGCGATAAGTCCACTACATGATAAAGATGAAACAGAACGAAAAAATTTAACTGAAGATGAACAGAAGAAAGTAGATAGAGGAGAAAAGATATATAAAAAGCCACATTATCATGTGATTTATGTAGCTGCTAATCCAGTTACAACGCATAGTGTTCGTAAAAGAATACAGAGAACATTAGGTAAAGAAAGTGTAGCAAAAGTTCAAATTGTAAAACAAAGTATGGAAAACATGTATGCGTATTTAACGCATGAAAGTAAAGACGCTATTGCTAAAAATAAATATAAATACAACAAAAAGGATATAAAGCTTTTGAATAACTTTGATATTGATAGATATGTAGTGCTTGATGTAGAAGATAAAGACGAAATGTTGAATGATGTTTGCGACATGATAGATGAGCATGGTTTAGCAAATATACGTGAGTTGAGACGTTTTATAAAAGAACGTGGAACGGAATATAATTTACCTAGTATGAAAATTATAAATAGTGTTTTACGTTCACATACAGGATTAATTAGATTGTATTTCGACGCAGTGTATCAAGAACGTAAATATAAACGAAGTTATATAGATTCAGATACAGGAGAAATACTTGATTGATTTTGAATTTGATTTTGAATATGATTTAAGTGATTACTATGCAATGACTGATAAATCAGTTAAGAAAACAATTTTTTATGGTCGTGACGGTAAACCAGAAACAAAATATTTTGGTGTTCGTGATAGTGATAGATTTATAAGAATTTATAACAAGAAACAAGAGCGTAAAGATAATGCAGACGTTGAAGTTATGTCTGAACATTTGTGGCGTGTAGAAATTGAACTTAAGCGTAGTATGGTTGATTATTGGAATGATTGTTTTAATGATTTACATATTTTGAAACCAGATTGGAAAATCATTAAGCGCAGTTCTGATAGAGCAATGGTTTTTATGTTGTTAAATGATGAAGAAGAATGGGGTAAATTAGAAAGACGAACTAAAAATAAATATAAAAATTTAATTAAGGAAATATCTCCAATTGATTTAACTGATTTGATGAAAATGACTTTAAGAGAAAACGAAAAACAATTGCAAAAGCAGATTGATTTTTGGCAACGTGAATTTAGATTTTGGAAATAATATTTAAAGATGAGAGGAGTCAATAATGGAGGAACCAAATAAGCAAATTGATAATGTTTTAATAGAATTGAAACGATTGTTTTCAAAAGATTTATTAGGAGTCTATTTATATGGTTCTTATGTTAAAGGGGGTTTAAAAAAAGATAGTGATGTTGATTTTCTAGTGATAATAAATAGAGATATGACTAAAGAAGAAAAAAGAATATTAATTTCGAAAATTATGCCTATCTCTAAAGAAATTGGTGAAGATACAAGTTTAAAATATATAGAATTAACTGTGCTTAATTATCATGAAAATGAAAATTGGTCTTATCCACCTATTGAAGAGTTTATCTATGGGGAATGGCTTAGAGAAGATTATTTAAATTATTTTATTCCAGAAAAGAATAACAACATTGATTTAACAATATTATTATATCAAGCCAAGCTTTCTTCAATATCAATTTATGGCGAAAATAATATTAATAACTTAATTCCTGATGTTCCATTTATTGATTTACAAAAAGCTATAAAGGAAAGTTCTAAAGAATTGATAAAAGATTTTTATGGTGATGAAACAAATGTTATTTTAACCCTTTGTCGTATGATCGTAACTTATGAAACAGGTAAGTTTTATTCAAAAGATTTAGCTGGCAGTATGATAATAGAAAATTTATCAGAAAATTTATCAATTGAAGAAAATAATTTAATAAGTTTAGCTATTTCTAGTTATAAAAATGGTAATAGCGTTGATTGGGAACTTTTTCCTGTTAAGAGTGTCATTAAAAAACTTTATGCTTATTTGAATTATAAATTATGATAATAGCTTTTGTGATATTTGCAATATCAAGTATTCCTTAAATTTTGAAAAAGAAAGTAAGTAGTTGAATATATGTTGTTTTAGTTTTGATCTTTATATTTAACAACCACTATTTTGGTTGCTGGTGTTTTGATTTTGAATTTGGTTTTGAACTTATGGACTGACTTGTTCAGTCCATTTTTTGTGCTTGCACAAAAACATGTTTTAGCCTCGCAGAGCATACGGTTTAATGACTTATTTCAAAATAAGTCTAGTATGTTAGACTTAAAGTATTAAATTACCTAACTAACCTTATTGTTGAGGAGTGAATTATATATGTCGTATTCAATTATTAGAGTTTCAAAAGTCAAAACAGGAACAAATACAACAGGCATACAAAAACATGTTCAAAGAGAAAATAATAATTATGAAAATGAAGATATAGACCATAGTAAAACTTACTTAAATTATGATTTGGTAAATGCTAATAAACAGAATTTTAATAACTTGATTGATGAAAAAATTGAACAGAATTATACAGGTAAACGAAAAATTAGAACAGACGCGATTAAACACATTGATGGTTTAATTACATCAGACAATGATTTCTTTGATAATCAAACGCCAGAAGATACAAAGCAGTTTTTTGAATATGCTAAAGAGTTTTTAGAACAAGAATACGGTAAAGATAATTTATTATATGCGACAGTTCACATGGACGAAAAAACTCCACATATGCATTATGGTGTTGTTCCTATCACTGATGACGGTAGATTAAGTGCGAAAGAAGTTGTAGGGAATAAAAAGGCGTTAACAGCGTTTCAAGATAGATTTAACGAATATGTTAATCAACGTGGGTATGATTTGGACCGAGGACAATCAAGACAAGTTACAAATGCTAAACATGATCAGGTAAGCCGATATAAGCAAAAAACAGAATACCATAAGCAAGAATATGAGCGTGAGAGCCAAAAATTAAGCCATATACAACAAAAAAGCAGTGAGTTGATAGAACAATACCAAAAATCATTAGAAACGCTTAAAAAGCCTTTAAACGTCCAATATGAACATGAAACTGAAAAAGTAGGTGGATTGTTCAACAAAGAAATACAAGAAACAGGGAATTTTGTAATAAGCCAAGAAGAATTTAATAACTTTCAGAAACAAATACAAGCAGCACAAACGATTACAGAAGATTATGAGTATATTAAGTCAGATAAAGCTCTGAATGACCTAAAAAACGAAAATAGTAAGCTTAGAGAAGAAAACAAGGATATGTCTAAAACTTTAGTAAGAGCAAATGAGGTTATAAAAGACCTCAAAAAACACCTTGATGATGCGTTTAATGTTATTGAAGTTGTTAGAGAGATTTTTGAGAAGTTAGAGCAAGCTATTGGTAGAAATAAATATAGGAATTTAATGAATGATGTGAGTAGAGATAATGCTCCTATGATAAAGGCTATACAAATATTTGATAAAAAAATACATCCTGAAGAATATCAAGAAGAAAAGAAAGAGCAAAAACGTGATAGGGGTAGATAAATAAAA
>NZ_JAJNIQ010000024.1:0-4628 GCF_022386395.1 Mammaliicoccus sp. J-M40 | reverse complement strand
AAGTCGCTCATCCAATTACATTTGCGAATATATATCTTGAAGATTTAACTCAAATCGTTTAATATCAAGATATACAAATTAAGAAACAAACATCGACTGTTTTCTTTTCGGATTTCGTTCACAAACTTTGGTCGGGGCGTGAGCGACTTCTTATTTTTATTTTGTTATTAATATAACACTAACAAAAGGCTTGGTCTAATTAGTTCCTAATTAGATCAAGTCTTTTTTAGTTATACAACATAATTATTTGATAGATAACCAACGCTGCTACTATAACCAATACATACTTGCTAGTAAGAAAGTTGTTCAATGCTTCTCTGAATTTCATTTCTTCAACTCCTTTATTGCTTTATTCCAATTTCCTTTTTGGTCGGAACCAACAATTCCATGTGATGTTGAGTTGGTACTTTCTTGGGATTAATCCCAATTCAAGCCCAACCAACTCGCTAACAAGTTAGCTATCACATTTCATTATTCCAACCAAAAAGTTTTCTCGGCATAAATGCGTGTTCTATATCAAATAGTCCTATTTTGCATTTTAAGAGCTTTTTTAAGCATTTAGCGTTTTTTAGATATAAAACTATCTTATAACGTCTAACGTCTTTGCAACAAGCCACATAATACCTGCAAAACATACATAAGGTAAAAGATATAATATGCCTATCAAATAACGCCATGGCGTTTCGTGTGTATCTATAAACTTCTGAATAAATTGATATAAATGTGCCACACCAAAAAACTCGCCTATTGGTCCAGTAACAAAAGAAACTAGTGCAATCATTACAATCACAAAAAATAGACTTGTAATACCTTTAGTCATAGCATTTATTGATTTATTATATTTATTAATCAATTCATCATTGTTCGCTAATCGCTCGTTTATAATCTTTTTATATTCTTTGTTTTCTTCTCTCGCTTGATTTGTTGAATTACGTATTTCTTTTTTGGCATCACTCAACTCATCTTTAACTGCTTTACTAAAATCTTGTTGTAAATTATCTGTATCAATACGTTTTAGATAAGAACGAGCAACACTAATAAAATTGTTTTTCACATTTTTAGTTGAATTATCTAACTGATCAAGTAGATTATTAAAGTTCGAGGTCGAAGCCTCTAGATTTTTTAACAATCTCTCGTTCTCTTTGTGCCTGTCTGATTCGCTCTTCTCCAATTCTTCTATTCTTTTCCTCAATACGTCGTTTTTCTTCTTCTCGTTCTCGTTCCTCTCGTTCACGGCGTTTTCTATCTTGTTCAATTGAATTTGTTGTTTGTGCAAAATTAGACCAATCTCGCTCTCGTTGTTCTGCCTGCTTTGGCTCGATTGGTTTCGATTCTTCAAGTTCTCGTTCAAGTTCTCGTCTTTGTTTCTCGGCTGCAAAGCCATACGCTAACCCTCCTTTATCGTAAGTATCTCCTAACTTATTACCACGTACTTTTTTATTTTCTTCTAAGTGTTCATAGGTAATATTATTTTTTGTCACTCTAGCAATTTGAACACCTTTTTCTTTTAGCAAATCGTTAAATTCTTCAAAGTTTATTGCTTGGTCTTTTGTTTCTTCAATTGCCATTCTGATTTCATTTTTCCAAGAAGGTTTATCTTTATCTATCATGTTCTGCTCTGCTAATGTATATCTAAGTTCTGCCGATTTTTCTGGAACAGATAAACCACGCTCATGACATAACTGATCATTCGCTTGTTTTACGAAATCACGTTGTTCTTTATTGGACTGATATTTTTTGCCTGTTTCTAAATTCACTGAATTAATAATAATGTGATTATGAAAATGGTCTTTATCTGTATGCGTATAAATCGCTACTTGATGTTCTGGTGCAATCTTTTTAGCCAATTCTAAACCTATCTCATTGCATTCTTTAGCTGTTACTTCGCCAGGCTTAAAAGATTGAATGACTGTATGTGCTTGAACACCATTCTCTTTGCCATATAACGCCCTAGTTTGCTTAAAATACGATTTGGCATAATCAACATCACAATTTAAACCACTTTTTTCTTCTGCACGTTCTTCTGCGTAATTAATAGCACGACTTGCCGACTTCGTATTGCCTAATTTAGTTGTTGCCATATCCTATGCAACTCCTTTTTAACATCATCAAATTGCAATTCTAAATCATGATATTTCTGTTCTGGTAAATGTGTAGCCTTATCTTTGTTTTGATTAAACCACTTAGCAATCTGATTCACATTACTACCCAAATGACTTAAATCTTTGGCAATCGATTGTCGCGTTTCTTTGTCTAATTTTGGCGACACTAATCGACTGCCTTGTGCCTTTTTCTTAACGAAATTAGGCACTGTCATATTCAAAGTTTCTGCCGACTGTTTCAACTTTGAATATTCCTGTTCACTCACTCTAAACGATATTTGTTTTGGCTCTTTTCTAACTGGTCTTTTGACCTTATCGTTAGAAAAATCGCTAGCCAAATTATCTTTTTGTTCGTTCACAAGTCCCACCACCTTTCTATCGAAAAATATTCCTTTTCATAAATATAGCTTATAATATAATCTATATTTTCTCAAGTAATATTGTGGTTTGGCAAGCGTCGTATATTCTAGCCACTTCGTTCTGAATATACCGGCTTGATGGGATTAATCCCATGCCCTTTATGTATTTTTGTTTGCACAAAAATAGTGGCTAATTGCTAGCCACTAAGTTCAAAACCATTAAAGCCCCAGCAACCAAAAATGGTGGTTGCTAATAAAATTAATTCTCATAATTATTACGAATAAAATTCTCAATATTTTTTTCGTAATTTGGATAGTTATAATTTCCTAAACAACTTACTTTATTTGAATAATATTTAAATAATTCACAACAAAGCTTAAAAGATTGGTATGTCTTTCTATATCCATTCATCTCAAAAGTAGCTAAAAGCATATTGAATTCTTTATCAGTTAAATATTTGTTTATAAACTTATAATTCTTTCCTAAACTAAAATCAAAACCCCTATTAAAGCCAATATACCAAGAAATCATTCTTAATAATTCAGGACGTAAAATATTATTGAAATGATCTAAAGCAAATAATATTTCTCTTCTAAAAACACCCTTTGCTACATACGTTGAGACACTCCAAAACTCATTACAGCAATCATAAAATTCTCGTTCTGTTGGTTTTTTTAACCAATAATTTGAGTCATCTGGAACAATTTCTTGAGTTACTAAATTATCTTTATCAACTAAAATTTTTACAAGACCATCAGAATCACTAAAATAACGATTTAAATCTTTTAAATTAATTAATGTAATATCCATTTTTATGCCATCTTTAAAATACATTATATAACTGTAACCATAATCTAAATCAGGTGGGAATAATTCCATATCTTCTGGTTTCTGTATAAACAATAATTCTCCAAATAAACTTAACCAACTTTCTTCATGTGTGAAACACTCAATATCTGATACGAAAAAAGCAAAATCATAATCTTGAAACTTATCTTTTTTTATATTTTCATTAGTTCTTGAACCCTCGAGAGCAATAATTTTTACATTGCTTCGTTGATAAGCAAATTCAGAAACTAAATTTAAAATTTCTTTTTCAGTCCTCATTGTTTTTTCACTCCCAAAATCTAAATTCACGCTGCCAAAATTCAATCTGCTTTTGCAATTGTTTTTCATTCTCTTTTAAAGTCAATTTCATTAAGTCCGTTAAATCAATTTCTGAAATACTTTTTAACATTTCTCTGTATTTATTTTTTGTACGTCTTTCTAATTTACCCCATGTACTTTCTTCATGAATTAGCATATAAATCATTGCTTGGTCTTTTACTTTTTCTAAACTAGACCAATCTGGTTTCAAAATATGTAAATCATTAAAACAATCGTTCCAATAATCAACCATATCTCTTTTTAATTCAATTTCTACACGCCATAAGTGTTCAGACATAACTTCAATGTCTGCATTATCCTTACGTTCTTGTTTTTTATTATAAATTCTAATAAATCTATCACTGTCACGAACACCAAAATATTTTGTTTCTGGTTTACCGTTACGACCATAAAAAATAGTTTTCTTAACTGATTTATCAGTCATCGCATAATAATCGCTCAAATCGTCTTCAAAATCAAAAGCCAAATCTAATCTTGTAAAACCATCATCTTCCATGTAGTCAATGATGTTTTGTTTTAACCAAAGCATTTCTTCATGCGTAAGTTTATTAGGATTAAATTCAACACGCATATTACGTCTATCCCACGCATCTGCTTTTACTTTATCATATTCGATGTAAACTTTTTCTTGTAGAGCCTTAGCTTTAAATTTGGTTTGTAATATATCCCAAAGTCTAATTTGTGGCGCAATACTCATAAATTCAGACAGTTTGTGAGCATTGTTCTTATTAAGATTCCCAACAATTGTCATAGCATCAAAGTGTAATTTTGGTTCGGGGGTGTACATAATATGTCGGTTTAACCGGCTATTAGAGTACGCCGGTTTTTTTGTGTAATTTTTCACCAAATTTTCTTGCTCATTTTTCGTTATTTTTGCCATAAAAATCGACTCCTTAATTTTGTTTAAGAAGTCGCTCATCCAATTACATTTGCGAATATATATCTTGAAGATTTAACTCAAATCGTTTAATATCAAGATATACAAATTAAGAAACAAAC
>NZ_JAJNIQ010000023.1:0-6026 GCF_022386395.1 Mammaliicoccus sp. J-M40 | reverse complement strand
TCCTTGTTAAATTGTTTATATCTGAAATAGTTCATACAGAAGACTCCTTTTTGTTAAAATTATACTATAAATTCAACTTTGCAACAGAACCTTAATTATCATAGTTATGATAAAATAGCCTATTTTAGACAATCCTTAGTGTATATCTGTATATCACTTTATGTTTACAGCATTTTAATACCGACTTAATACGTAATCAATAGTTCCTTTGTAAAATTAAATGGTAATATATAATTTTAAAATATTATAAGTAAATTATGTTATCACAAATTTATTATGGGTAAATTGTTTTTAACAACTACGGAAAACAAGGAGACGTATATGAGTTTTAATTATCTAGATTATCCTGAAGATCAAGCTAAACTTAGTAAGTTTCAGCGTAAGGTGAAAATTGTTTCTGCTGGAGGAACGTTCCTTGATGGATTTGATTTAACAATTATAGCTGTCGCTATGCCATTGATTATTAAACAATGGAGTGTTAGTCCAATTGAGGAAAGTTTATTAACAGCTTCAGCCATTATCGGTTCCTTCATTGGTGCTGCATGGCTCGGTAAATTAACGGATACATTGGGAAGAAAGGCTATGATTACCGTTGATTTAATAGCCTTTGTATTATTTGCTGTTTTAACAGCAATAGCACCTAATGCATTATATTTAATTATATTTCGGTTCTTTCTTGGTATAGGTATAGGTGCGGACTATCCTATTTCTTCCACGTTAGTGTCAGAATTTAGTTCCTCGAATAATCGAGGGCGACAAGGAACCTTTTTAGGTATGATGTGGTTTGTTGGTGCAGTTTTCGCTTATATAACTGGAATGCTTTTAGTACCATTAGGCGATGATGCATGGCGTTATATGTTTTTAGTAGGTGGATTACTTGCTGTAATCATCTTTATTTTTAGAATAGGACTGCCAGAATCACCACGTTGGTTAGCATCTAAAGGCCGTGAAGAAGAAGCACAGAATATTATTTATCAGCTTACTGGTAATAAAGTGAAGGTAGAACCTGTAGTCAATAAAAAGGTAAAAGTAAAAGAATTATTTACTGAAAAATTTAGAAAGAGAACTATTTTCGTATGTGGTTTTTGGTTTTGTTATGCTACAGCATATTATGGCATTTCCATGTATACGCCAACTATTTTAGCTTCAGTTACTGAAGGAACATTAAATCAAACATACATAGCTTCATCTATTGTAAGTATTTTAGGTTTAATCGGCGCGCTTATCGGTTCATATTTAGTTGATAGATGGGGACGAAGACCACTTCTGATAACATCATTCTTTGGATTAACAGTAGGTTTAACTATATTGACGTTAAACCCCAATCCTACTTTAATGTACTTAGTAATTTTATTTAGTGTAGCAGTTTTATTTTCAAATATGGGTGGAGGTATTTTAAATTTTGTATATCCAACAGAGTTATTCCCAACAAATATACGTGGAACTGCATCAGGATTTGCTACATCGGTTAGCCGTATAGGATCTATTTTAGGTGTGCTTGTTTTCCCAAACTTTGTTGCATTATGGGGCAATCAAGTAGCATTAGGCTTCTTTTCTTTAATAGGTTTGGCTGGTTTCCTAATTACAATTTTTCTAGCTCCTGAAACAAAAGGTAAGAGATTAGAAGAAATCAATGATGAAAATTAATAGAAAAATGTCACGTACAAAGGAGATTATTCAAGTGGAAAAATGGATTAGTTTATGGTCTATTGGACAAGAGTATAGTTTAGAAGACATAAAGCAAATTAAAGAACATGGCTTTAACGGTGTTGAAATTTGGGCAGAACATCATTTAGCAGAGCAAGCTTTCAAGTATGCAAATGAATGTGATTTACAAATTGGCTTACATCTACCTTTTCATGATTTAAATTTAGCTACACAATATGATGAGATAGCAGCGTATACGCTAGCATTAACAAAAAAATGGATGAAGAAACTAGCATATTATAATGGAAGTCATGCTGTTATTCATGGAGGTCAAGCAATGGCCTCTGAAGATTTGGATAAAGTCTATCCGAAAATGATTGAACGATTAAAAGAATTGAGCGACTTTTCTCTAGCCAATAATGTTGAATTACTTTTCGAGAACCAAATACCTGATGGGCTAAACTATATGCATATATTACCTTCTAATATTGAAGAATGGCTAGATGTGTTAAATAAAACAAACACTAAAGCTTGTTTAGATGTTGGGCATTTAGCTATTCAAGGTGACGAATTTAAAGACACAGTAAACAGATTAGGTGGATTACTTAAATCAATTCATTTATCCGATAATGATGGAAAATCAGATTTACATTTACTACCTAACGATGGAACAGTTATACAAAATAATATAATAAATGTTTTAAGTAAACAAAATTATCAAGGACCAGTTGTTTTTGAAATAAACCCTTATAAATATTCATTAAAAGATATTTTAGAGCATCCATCTGTTAAAGAATTTAATATTTAATTAACCGCCCTTTCACTTACCATTATTTTACAATTAAGTTATTTTAAATAATGGTTATTAATGTTATTATATTGATAAATATTATTTGAAAGGAAGGTTATACATATATGGAAAATTCTAATGCAAATCAAACAAGTGCAAAAACATCAGACTTACCTCTTTTAAATCACTTTAGTAAGTTAAGAGAAAACCCTAAATGGATTGTAAAATTAATTATATTCACTATTTTGTCATTTATATCTTTACTTTTGACGAATTATATAACTGATAATACTGAGATACTTAAAAAAGCTGGTTTGGATTCATCTCAAATTGAACAACAAAATGAAATGGATATAGGGACTTTAATTGGCCAAACTGTTGGTGGTGTCATTTTTGGCTTATTAATTATCTTTTTAATATTCTTAATTGTTTCAAAAATTATGAAATCTGATGCACGCGCAATTCATATTTTTTCAGCTTCTATTTCATATTTAATTATTACTACTGCTTTTTCAATAATTGTTTATGGTATACAAGCATTATTTGGACTAACGTTACCTGATACACAGATTGACAGTCTAAATGTTTTTGATAAAGGAAATCAATATTTGTCAGTTTTTAATTTATCAGGTTTATTATCAGCATATTTAATCTTTGCTGTGTATTATGGGACAAGTAAGTTATCTAAAAAAGCTTCTATTATTTGGGCAATTGTTGCTTTAATCGTAACTATTGGCTTTGGATTAATCAGTGCATCATTTATTAATGCGATTCAAGGTTTAGTCTAGTATGTGTTAGCCTTTCACAATTTATTTTGTAACAATACTTTTTAGAGCGGGATAGAAACCTTTTACGAAAATAAAACTTCTAACCCACTCTTTTATTTAATTTAATATATTTAACTTCCTATTTAATACTTCTTCCATTAACGACCAACCTTCACGATCATCTCCAGTTGGATCATAAGGTTCAAATCCATAGTTTAAGTACATATTTATCGCTTGATAACTTGTCGTTTGCGTTGTTAAATACACTTTATTATGGTTTTCTTTTATTAATGTATTCAATGCTACGGTTAACAAAGGTTTAGATAATTTCTTCCCTTGATATTCTGGTTTTATTGCAACAAAATGTATTCGTCCTTTTTGTTCACCAGTTCCATCTAAGTCTCCGAACCAAGCTGATGTTGTTCCAATTGCTTCTCCATCTTCATTCTCTATGAAAAGACATCTATGTTTCATTTCTTCTATATTAAAGCCGAATTCTTTATCGAATCTTTTGAGTGCATCCTCGACTGTTTTAAATTCTTCAGCAGCAGTTTCTATTTTTGCCCACTCTATTTCATCGCCTTCTCTAAATTTTCTGATTGAATAGCCTTCAGGTAAATCAAATTGTGGGATATTTTCTAAATTATCTCTGAACATCTTCAACTTAATTCTTTTCATTTTGTAACCTCCAGTTTTATCATTCACTAAAAATTATATCTAATATATACAATTAAACCAAAATATCTACTGTCATATGGCATTCATTTTTTTAATACGATTGAAATAAAAGACATTTGCTTTTTATTTCGTTGTAACCTATGAGATGAAAATTGATGTTAAAGTGTATTAAGTAATTACGAAAGAGATAAAAAATAATCGATTGCATATGGAGGAATATTTTACTATGAAAAAATTATTAATCGCATCAACTGCAGCAGCAAGTATTATTACAGCTGGATTTAGCGCTAACGCTGATGCAAGTGAATATACAACAACTCAAGCAACAGAAGCAGCATCTACTAACGAAGTATATAAAGAATTTATCGCAGCTGGTGGAACAAAAGCATTATGGGATAACATTGTAATGCCAGAATCAAGTGGTAATCCAAATGCTGTAAACGAACTTGGATACAGAGGCCTTGGTCAAACTAAAGAATCTTGGGGCACTGGAAGTGTTACTGAGCAAACTAAAGGTATGATCAATTACGCTAAGGAACGTTATGGCTCTGTAGAAGCAGCAATTGCATTCCGTCAAGCAAATAACTGGTGGTAAAATTTAAATCATAAGCATTTTCAAATATAAATAATAAAAACTCCCAATCTAGATGTGAAATCTAACAGATTGGGAGTTTTTTAATGCCTATCGCATTTTAAAAGTTTTATTTTTGACATTTTCAGATGATAGTTCTACACTCAACTTGTATCTAAAATAAATACAAGTGAGGTTATTAATATGAAAATAGGTATCGTAGCAGCTAATGGAAAAGCAGGACAACTTATTACTAAAGAAGCTATTAATAGAGGTTTAGACGTTACAGCTATAGTACGTAACAAAAATAAAACTGTTGCTGAAAAATCTATTATTAAAGATTTGTTTGATTTAACGTCAGAAGATTTAAAGCCATTCGATGTTATAATTGATGCTTTTGGTGAAGTACGTGAAGATAAATTACATTTACATCAAGATTCTGTTCACCATTTAAATAAATTACTATCAAATACTGATACAAGATTAATTATTATAGGCGGTGCTGGTAGTTTGTATGTGGATGATAAATTAGAAACACAACTATATAACACCCCTGATTTCCCTGAATCATATAAACCACTTTCTATAGCTCAAGGTAAAGTGTTAGATGACTTGCGTAAAAGAAATGACGTACGCTGGACATTTGTTAGCCCCGCTGCTGAATTTATTGCGGACGGAGAAAGAACTGGAACATATATTTTAGCTGGAGAAAAATTTACTTTAAATGATAATGGTGAAAGTAAAATTAGTTACACAGATTTTGCTATCGCAATGGTAGATGAAGCTGTTAAAGGCGACCATATTCAAGAAAGAATTTCAGTTTTATCAAAATAAATGCCTCAGCCCTCTCGCTTTTATTAAGCCTCATAGTTATAATGAATATGAATCTAAGAGGTGATAAAGCGTGAACACTCAAATTTCAGTTGGTATTCATATACTGTCTTTGCTATCTATTAATGAAGAGCCCCTTTCAAGTAAATATTTAGCAAGTAGCATAAATAGTAATCCAACACTTGTAAGAAAAATATGCAAATATTTGAGAAACGGTAAACTTATTGAAAGCCAACAAGGTAAGTCAGGTTATCAATTATCTAAACCAGCAAATAAAATAACTTTAGGTGATGTATACCAACTTATACAAGAAGAAGAACATTTCCTAAAAATACATCAAGATACAAACCCTAAATGTGTCGTCGGTAAAAACATTCAATCTACTTTAGATAATATATACAGTGAAGTGGATTCAAAAATTATTAAAGAACTCAATCAAACAACTATAGATGACTTATCCAAACAAATATTAAGTCGATAAAGAAGCTCCTTTCAAAGTTTACACATATAGTGTCTAATTTGAAAGGAGCTTTATATATGAGTAAAGAGAAGAATAGTCTCAAATTCTAACGGGCTAGTTATTTTTGTCTAGCTCGTTAGATTTTCTAACAGGCTAGATTTTCCAAACAAGCACGTTAGCTCTGTATTTTCGAATATGTCCATATAATTGTGTAATAAAAAAAGAGCCAAATATAGCTCACTTTAGTACAATGTAATCGACTAAGAAAATATTGTAGAGGTG
>NZ_JAJNIQ010000022.1:0-8462 GCF_022386395.1 Mammaliicoccus sp. J-M40 | reverse complement strand
ATTGAATAATCAAAAAGAGCAAGGTAAATCTAATATCAATAATTTAAGTAATTTAACAGCTGAAGATATTAGTAATTTTACAAATCAAATTGCGAACGCTAAAGATAAATCGGCAATAGATAAAGCGGTACAAGATGCTCAAATTAAAGATGCAACTAACTTATTGAATAATCAAAAAGAGCAAGGTAAATCTAATATCAATAATTTAAGTAATTTAACAGCTGAAGATATTAGTAATTTTACAAATCAAATTACGAACGCTAAAGATAAATCGGCAATAGATAAAGCAGTACAAGATGCACGTAATAAAGATGCGACTAATTTATTAAACAGTCAAAAAGACAGAGGGCAGTCTAATATCAATGAATTGCCTAATTTAACAGACGAAGAGAAAGCGGAGTTCAATAATCAAATTACAAATGCTGTAGATAAAGCAGCTATCGATAAAGTTGTTGCTAATGCAAAAGCTAAAGATGATAGTAATTTACTTAATGCACAAAGAAATAAAGGTAATTCTACAATTAATGGAATGAGCAATTTAACAGACGAAGAAAAAGCGAATTTCAGTAACCAAATTACAAATGCTGAAAATAAAGCAGCCATTGATCAAGTTGTTAAAGATGCAGAAGCTCAAGATGCACAAAACAAAGCTGTAGCAGACTTACAACAAGCAAAAGAAAATGCACAATCTACGTTAGATAGTTTAGCGAATCTGACTGATGATGCACGTAATACTATTATTACTAATATTAATGAAGCAACATCACCAGAAGATATAGCGAATATTGTAAGCGATGCTAAGCAACAAGATAAAGAGCAATTATTATCAAACCAAAAAGAGCAAGGTAAACAAAACATTAATGATTTAGCTAATTTATCTGATGAAGAACGCAATCAGTTCGAGCAACAAATTACAGATGCAACAGATAAAGCAGCAATTGACAAAGTAATACAAGAAGCTCGAGATAAAGACGCCTCAAATTTATTAAACAGTCAAAAAGATCAAGGTCATCAAGATTTAAATAATTTAGCTAATTTATCTGATGAAGAACGCAATCAATTCGAGCAACAAATTACAGACGCAACAGATAAAGCAGCAATCGACAAAGTAATACAAGAAGCTCGAGATAAAGACGTCTCAAATTTATTAAACAGTCAAAAAGATCAAGGTAGACAAGAGCTTAATGATTTAAGTAACCTGACAGATGAAGAGCGTAATCAGTTTGAACAACAAATCAGTGATGCCTCTAACCAAGAAGGCATACATCAAGCTGTAAACGATGCTAAATTGAAGGATGCAGAGAATAAAGCAATGAAAGACTTAGCAGATGCTAAATCAAATGCTCAAACTGACGTTGATAACTTAACTAATTTAAATGAACAAGAGAAAGCTAATATTGCTCAACAACTTGAAAATGCAACAAGTCGAGATGAAGTGTCTCAAATTTTGAAAGACGCACAAAGTAAGGACGCATCAAACTTATTAAATAAACAAAAAGAACAGGGTACAGTTGATGTTGATGGTTTAACTAATTTATCAGATGAAGAGAAAGAACAGTTTAAACAGCAGATTTCTGATGCTACAGATGAAACTGCTATAAATGAAGCTATAAATAACGCTAAAGCACAAGACATCGAAAATAAAGCAACTCAAAATTTAGAAAATGCTAAAAATGATGCGCAATCTCAAATTGATAATATGGAACATTTAACTGATGAAGACAAGTCGGACATTACACAAAGACTTGAAGATGCAGATAATCCAGAAACAGTAGCAGATATTATTAAAGACGCTTTACAACAGAATGCTGACAATTTACTTAACAATCAAAAAGAGCAAGGTAAGCAACAATTAAATGACTTGAGCAATTTAACTGATGAACAACGTTCAGAATTTGAACAACGTATTACTGACGCAACAAATGAAGCTAGCATCAAAGAAGCAATAAATGAAGCGAAAGCACAAGATGCTGACAATAAATCTGCTAAAGACTTATCAGACGCTAAAGAGAAAGCTCAAACTGATATCGAACAACTTGATAATTTATCTGAAGATGAAAAAACAAATATTAACCAACAACTTAAAGATGCAACTTCACCAGAAGAAGTGGCTCAAATCATTAAAGATGCCCAAAACAAAGATGACGCTAATTTCTTAGATAAGCAAAAGCAGCAAGGTAGCGAAGAGATTAATAATTTAGGCAATTTAACGGATGAAGAGAAAGAACAGTTCAAACAACAAATTACTGATGCATCAGATAAAGCTACAATTGATCAAACAATTAAAGATGCAAAAGCACAAGACGTAGACAATAAAGCATATAAAGACTTATCAGACGCTAAAGAGAAAGCTCAAACTGATATTGATCAACTAACTAACTTAACAGATGATAATAAAACAAAAATTGCTCAACAGCTTGAAGAAGCTTCATCTCCAGAAGATGTGAAGAAAATTGTAGATGATGCACGAAACCAAGATGCTCAAAACTTATTAGATAAGCAAAAGCAACAAGGTACAACTGATATCGATGCATTAATTAATTTATCAGACGAAGAAAAAGAGCAGTTCAAAGAGCAAGTTTCAAACGCTACAGATGAAACAGCTATAAATGAAGCGATTAATGATGCAATAGCAAAAGATATTCAAAATAAAGCAGAAAAAGATTTATCAGATGCTAAAGATCAAGCAAAATCTACAGTTGATGACCTTACTAATTTAACTGAAGACGATAAAATAAATATTAAAGAACAATTAGATGGTGCAACAACTCCAGAAGATGTACTTAATATTCTTAAAGATGCTCAAGAAAAAGATGAAAATAATTTATTAGAAAAGCAAAAACAACAAGGTAACGACGATATTAATGAATTAGATAACTTAACTCAAGATGAACAAGAAGCATTCAACCAACAAATTAAAGATGCAACGACGAAATCTGATATCGATAAAGCAGTACAAGATGCACGTAATCAAGATGCTGATAACTTACTTAATAGTCAAAAAGAGCAAGGTAAAAAAGATCTTAGTGGTTTAAGTAATTTAACGGATGATGAACGTGAAGACTTTGAACAACAAATTGTAGATGCGACTGGTAAAGCGGATATCGATAAAATCGTTCAAGAAGCTAATGCAAAAGATGCATCGAATCTTCTTGAAAATCAAAAAGTACAAGGTGCTTATGATATAAACGACTTAAGCAACCTGTCTGATGAAGAGAAATCTAACTTTAATCAACAAATTACAGATGCAACAACTAAAGAAGCAATTGATAAAGTAATTCAAGACGCTAGAGAACAAGACGCATCAAACTTACTTGAAAATCAAAAAAGTGAAGGTAATAAGACAGTAAATGACTTAAGCAATTTATCTGATGAAGAGAAGTCAAACTTTAATCAGCAAATTACAGATGCGACAACTAAAGAAGCAATTAATAAAGTAATTCAAGACGCTAGAGAGCAAGATGTATCAAACTTACTTATGTCTCAAAAAGAGCAAGGTAATCAAAAGCTAAACGATTTAATTAACCTAACAGATGATGATCGAGCTGAGTTTGAACAACAAATTGCAAATGCAACAGATAAAGAAGCAATTGATAAAGCTTTACAAGACGCTAAGAATAAAGACCTAGCTAATTTAAACGAGAATAAAACTCAAGGTAATAAAGATATTGATGCATTAGCTAATTTATCCGAAGAAGAGAAAAGTATTTACACTCAACAAATCGCTGAAGCTACAACAAAAGATGCGATTGACCTAGCAGTACAAGATGCAAAAGAGAGAGATGCAAATAATTTATTAAGTGATCAAAAACAACAAGGTAATTCAGATATAAGTAATTTATCCAATTTATCGGAAAATGAGAAAAATGAATTTGCTCAGCAAATTTATGATTCTACAGACAAAGATGCCATTGATAAAATAGTACAAACAGCGCGTAAACAAGACGCAACAAACTTACTTAATGAACAAAAAAATGAAGGACAACAAGATATAGACAGTTTGGGTAACTTAACAGAAGAAGACCGTATTAAGTTTGAACAACAAATTACAGATGCAACAGATAAAACAGCTATTGATAAAGTAATCCAAGACGCTAAAGATAAAGATGCAAGCAATCTATTAAACTCTCAAAAAGATAACGGTCAAACAAATATTGATGCTTTAGAGAATTTATCTGACGAAGAAAAAGGTAAATTCAGTAAACAAGTTTCTGAGGCTACAACAAAAGAGGAAATCGATAAAGCAGTAGCAGATGCGAAATCGCAAGATATTCAAAACAAAGCAGATCAAGATCTATCTCAAGCTAAAAAAGATGCACAAACTCAACTTGATCAACTAGCTAACTTAACAGACGAAGAGAAAGAAGATTTACAACAACAACTAGAATCAGCTGAAACACCAGAAGAAGTAGGAAATATTGTTAAAGATGCTAATGAAACTGACGCAAGCAATTTATTAAACAAACAAAAAGAAAATGCACAGACTGAAGTTAATGCCTTAAATGATTTATCAGAAAAAGAAAAAGCAGAATTTAACAAACAAATTCAAGATACAACTACGAAAGCTGATATCGATAAAATCGTTGAAGATGCTACAAATAAATCGGCTGATAATTTACTCAATAATCAAAAAGATAGTGCACAAACCAACATTAATGGTTTAAACGATTTATCTGACAAAGAAAAATCTGATTTCAATAAGCAAGTACAAGATGCAACAACAAAAGAAGAAATCGATAAAGCAGTGGCAGATGCGAAAGCACAAGATATCCAAAATAAAGCAGATAAAGACTTAGCAGCTGCTAAAGAACAAGCTAAAGAAGTTATAGATAACCTGGGAAATCTTAGTGATGAAGACAAAGCACAATATAAAGAAAATATTGATTCCTTAGATAATTCTATGGATATAGCAGAAGTTATTGAAGGTGCTCAAGACCTAGATGCAAGCAATTTACTAAACAAACAAAAAGATAACGCTGCAGCCGATATAAATGGTCTAGAGCATTTATCAGAACAAGAGAAAGAAACATTTAATGAACAAATAGAGAATGCTAAAGATAAAGTTACTATCGATCAAATTGTGCAAAATGCTCAAGAAAAATCCGATGAAAACCTACTTGATAGTCAAAAACAATCAGGCACAAATGATATTAATAATTTAGAGAATTTATCAGAAGAAGAAAAAACAGCATTTAATAATAAAGTGAATGTGGCTACATCTAAAGAAGAAATCGATAAAGCAGTAACAGATGCGAAAGCACAAGATATTCAAAACAAAGCAGACAAAGATTTAGCAGCTGCAAAAGAAGATGCGAAAAACCAAATTGATCAACTTACTAATTTAACAGAAGAAGAGAAAGCAGATTTACGACAACAACTAGAGTCAGCTGAAACACCAGAAGAAGTAGGAAATATTGTTAAAGATGCTAATGAAACTGACGCAAGCAATTTATTAAACAAACAAATAGAAAATGCACAGACTGAAGTTAATGACTTAAATGATTTATCAGAAGAAGAAAAAGCAGAATTTAACAAACAAATTCAAGATGCAACTACGAAAGCTGATATCGATAAGATTGTTGAAGATGCAACCGATAAAGCAGCTGATAATCTTTTGAATAAGCAAAAAGAAAATGCACAAGATAATGTTAATGGTCTAAATAACTTATCTGACAAGGAAAAATCTGATTTCAATAAGCAAGTACAAGATGCAACTACGAAAGCTGATATCGATAAAGCAGTGGCAGATGCGAAAGCACAAGATGCTAATAATTTACTAAGTAATCAAAAAGATCAAGGCCAACAAGAACTTGATAGCTTAAATAATTTAACAGATGAAGAGAAGACACAATATAAAGAACAATTAAATAATACAACTTCTAAAGCAGAAATTGACAAAGTAATTAGTGATGCAAAAGCACAAGATGCAAGTAACTTACTCACTTTACAAAAAGCTAAAGGTCAAGAAGACATCAATAGCCTGAAAAATCTAACAGAAGATGAACTTGCTGAATTTGCCCAACAAATAGAAAATGCTAAAGATAAAGAAACTATTGATAAAGTTGTACAAGATGCAAAAGAACAAGATGCTACAAACATGCTTAATAAGCAAAAGGGTAATGCTAAAACTGATATCAATATGCTAGAGGGCTTATCTCATCGAGAAAAAGAAGTATTTAATAAACAAATAGATGATGCTACTGACAAAGAAGAACTTGATAAGATTGTTCAGGCTGCTAAAGATAAAGCAGAGAAAAACATACTTGATAGACAAAAACAACAAGGTACAAATGATGTGAATAGTTTAGATAATTTATCTGATAAAGAAAAGTCGGAATTTAATAAACAAATTTCAAGTGCAAAGTCAAAAGAGGAAATTGATAAAGTTGTGTCAGATGCAAAAGCAAAAGATATACAAAATAAAGCTAAACAAGATTTAGTAGCTGCCAAAGATAAAGCTCGATCAGAAATTGATCAATTGAATAACTTAACTGATAAACAAAAAGGTAACTTCCAACAACAAATTGAAAAAGCACAAACACCAGAAGATTTGGTAAATATCATCAAAGATGCACAAACTCAAGACGCTCAGAATGCGCTCAACAATGCTAAAGATAATGCTAAACAAAACGTAAATGACTTAGTTAACTTATCATATAAAGAAAAATCAGATTTCAATAAACAAATAGATGATGCACAAACTCAATTAGACATTGATAAAATCGTAAACAAAGCACAAATACAAAACACAGTTAATCTAAATAAAAATCAAGATAGTGCTCAAGATATAATCAATGACTTACCAAACATAGATAACACTGTGAAAAATGATTTTAACAATCAAGTTGACCAAGCAATTACATCTAATCAGATTACTGATATTATAAAACAAGCACAACAACAAGATGCTAATCAATTATTAGTAAATCAACAATCAGAAGGTAATGCGAAGATAAATGCCTTGCCAAACCTTGATGAAATAACTAAACAACAACTACAGAATCAAATCGTACAAGCACCAAATCAACAAGAAATTAACCGTATCGTCAGTGAAGCGAAACGTATAAACAACGGTGCACAACAAAGCAACAAAACCAAAGATAATAAAGGCAATGAAGCATTACCTGATACAGGTGAAGAAACAAATGATTCAAGAAAAACAACAACATTGTTTGGGGCATTATTCGCAGCACTTGGTTCAATTGTTCTATTTAGGTCACGTCGAAAAGATAAAAACAAATAAAAATTTAAAGGGTCTGAGACATAATCAATGTCTCAGACCCTTTTTTAAGATATATACCTAATTCAATTAATTAACTGCTCTAACATCTTCTAAGCTGAATAAATTTTCCATAAGTTCATTGTTATTATAAGTTTTAGAAACAACTTTACCTGTTACGCTTAAATAAATTATATCCTGGTCTATTTTATATACGTAAAATGAAATATTTTCAATATTATTTTCTTTAAGTAAATTGTATATATCCTGTTTTAAATAGTTTGAATAATAAGCTTCAATATTTACTTGTATTCTTTCTTTTTTAACAATTTTTTCGTATATAAAATTTTCTCTCAAAAAGTACTGGATAATGACAATTAAAATTGCTGATAGAATCCCGATGAAATAAAGTCCCGAACCTAAAGCCATACCTACGCCTGGAGTTATCCATAGTCCAGCAGCAGTTGTTAGCCCGTTAATATTTTGATTTTTAATCAATATTGTACCAGCACCAATAAAACTGATACCACTTACAACTTGAGCAGCTACCCTTGATGGATCTAGCTCAACGTTTGAATAGTTTAAAATATCATTAAACCCGTATTTTGAAATGATAATAAACAACGCTGAAGCGGCGGATACAAGTATATGCGTTCTAATGCCAGCTGCTTTCAGTCTTTGTGACCGTTCATAACCAATTATCGCACCACATAATACGGCCAAAAAAATTCTTAAAAATAAGTCTAATTGAAATAGCATAATATCCCTTCTTCCGATATAAAAGAGTGATTTGCAAAAGGTTAATAATACTTATTGTAAAAATATAAATTTTAATTGGCTAATAAATTAAGTAAGCGTAATTAGTAGTACTACTGAAAATTTTAAAGCATATTCAGTTTAACTTCTACTCATAGTATTTATATATACTCGGTTGATAATAAATTAAACAAAAACATACAAAGATTAGCTATGAAACAGAAGAAAAAGTTAATTCGTGATTTTACGTAAAGGTGGGTCTAATAAAGAAATGTTTACTTGGATTAATTAAGATAGAAAATCCAATAAAGGTATGTGTATTTGGATTATTGTGTTAGAAAATCCAATAAGAAGGTGTTTACTTGGATTAACGAGTTAGAAAATCCAATAAAAGTATGTTTACTTGGATTATTGTGTTAGAAAATCCAATAAGAAGGTGTTTACTTGGATTAACGAGTTAGAAAATCCAATAAAGGTATGTGTAATT
>NZ_JAJNIQ010000021.1:0-13603 GCF_022386395.1 Mammaliicoccus sp. J-M40 | reverse complement strand
GCCACGAAATTAGCATCATGCTAGCAAGTTAAGCGAACACTGACATGATAAATTAGTGGTTAGCTATATTTTTTTACTTTGCAACAGAACCTATAAAAACATATCCTTTAATTAAAAAACGATTTGGATTTAAAGTCAGCAGGAAATCACAACTAAATTAAAACGTTAAGCACCTCTTAAATCGGGGTGCTTTAATTTTAAAAAAAGAATGTAAAAGGATTGAAGGAAGGCGTATGAAAAAGAAAAAAGTTATATACTTAATATTGAGTGTTATAATCACAATTATTTTAATTAGTATCATTAGTCTTATAGTTGTTTTTAATAATAATGGTGTCGCTCAATTGGAATCATTTGAAAAAGCTATGGACGAAAAAGATTATGATACCCTATCCCATAAGTTATCGACCGCTTCTTTATCTGTATCAAAAGAAGAAACTAAAGCCTTTGTGACTTATATGTACAAAACGAATAACATTAGAAAGTTTCAAAAAGAAATGTCTCAGATAAAGCAAAATATTAAAGATGATAAAACTAAGAACTCAATTTATGGAACAATTACCGATAATCAAAACAATACGATTATTGAAGTGAAGCAAAATGGTAGCCACATGTTGATATTAGATAAAATAAGCTTTAAGCCCTATTCATATAATGTTTACCTAAAGCCACAAGATACATCAATGACATATCTTTTCAAAGACTTTGACGGTAAAGAACAAACGGTTGTGACTGATCCGAAAAGTTATACTAAATTTGGCCGCTTCTTTGTAGGTGAATATAATCTATCAGCTATTAAACGCTATGAATCCCCTTCTTTAGTTAAAGGACAACAAGAAGCCAGAATTAATATAAAGACAGATTTAAGAAACGCGAAGAATAAAGTTGTAGCAACAGAAAACTTTAAAGAATCTAGTTTTCAAGTAATTTTAGATAATGATGAACAATTAAAAGATTTAAAGATTTATGTGAATGGTGTTCAGACAAAGTATGATGAAAATCGTATATATGGACCGTACCCTTCTAACAGATCTATTTCTGTACATGCTGAAGGTAAATATAAAGGTAAAACTTTAAAATCTAATACAGTTAAAGTTAAAGAGAATAAAGACATCAACCATCAAAAAATAACGATGAAATTTGATACAACGAAGATAGATGAAATGATTAAAAAAGATAGAAGAATAGAAAACGAAGCTAAAGCGTTCATGAACGACTATACTAAGGATTTAAATAAAGCTTATAAAGAAGTAGATTACAAGCATGTAGAAAAGTATTTCGAATCAAACTCTAGCTTGTCTAATCATATTAAGTCTATGGTAGATAGTAAAAATAAATCTAAGTACACTATGCCAATATATACAAGCTATAAAAAAGACGGTTCAAAGATATACATAGAATTAATAAAAAAGGATAAATCGAATAATACTATTAAATCTCAATATGAATTAGCGTACAATCGCAAAGATAAGTCTTTTAAAATCGTATCATATGGTGATGTGTAGAAAACATAAGTTATTAAAAGGATTCTTATTTTTCTGAATGTGTTTTGGGATTTCTTTTCCCTTTTAAATAGCTCTATTATTTTTTAATTGCATTTTAATTATTAGAAAAATTAAAATTTTCTGACAAATCAATGATATTTATATTTATTAATGATACAATATTAATTGTACATATATTTGACTTTAGGAGGCGACAAATATGAAAACTTTAGAACGTGATTGGAAAGAGAGTATTTTTGAACCTGTACTTAATGTAAGTAATGACAAATGGGATTAATTCAATAAACAAAAGTCTTATAGACTATAGTCTATAAGACTTTTGTTTATTGAATTTAGAAAGGATGGAAAAAATGATATATACATCTAATGATAATTTAGAAATTTATAATGAAGATATGGAGGAATTATTTAAAATTGATAACTTACTTAAAAATTTAAATTTAAGGGATAAGGATGAAACTGAAAATACCATCCAATCTGTATTAGATATATCTAGCAAAATACGACATTTTGCAGTGGCTGAACAATTATTTGGAATGGCTATTGGTTTTAAAAATAGTTATGTAAGGTCAAAATTAATAGACTTTGTTAAATGTTGGTTGCCTTATCCTTCGGCTATTGAAACAATAATTAGATTAACCCATGACCCAGATGATGTAGTTTCTTTTAAAGCCATGAGTGTTTGTGGAGAAGAAAAAATAGAATTATCTGTTAAATATTTATCAGATATTGTTGGAGATATTACAGAAAGAAACACACCTAGAAAACCAGTAGGTTTAGGTGCCCAGATAGTAATACATAATTTACTGAAAATATATGATGCAAAAAATGAAGAAGAACTAACATATAAAAAAACTTATTTTGAAAAATATTTAAAATTTATGAATAACTATGAAAGTAAGATAAATATTTCTTCGATAATTAAAGAAAAATTTAAAGCTTTAAATGAAGAAAATATGATTTATGTAGAAGAAGGTTTCTTTGATTACGGTATAAGTGAAAATGAAATTAAAGAAAAAGATTTTGCTTGGACAGACAATACGCCTAGTACTAAAGTTTGGTTACCTGCTTATTATATTGATAAATACCCAGTAACTAATGAGGAATATGATGAGTTTTGTGAATTTGTTGAAAAATATGGACATATTTTTTGTCATCCAAATGAGCCTAAAAGTAAAAATCACAGAAGAAATACTTACTATGATTCTAGATATAAACCTGATCATCCTGTATCTGGTATTGATTTCTATGATGCCTATGCCTACGCTAGATGGAAAGGAAAAACTCTACCATCTGAATTTCAATGGGAAAAAGCTGCTAAAGGAAATTCTGTAACAAAGTGGCCATGGGGCAATGATTTTGATGGTCGTAAAGTACGCTACTCAGGAACGCTTTTTGAAAAAAAACCAGATTCTATATCAGAATGGCATGATAGATTAATAGATGTATATTACAACCAAGATATAGCACTTTCAGAAAGTATTAATGTAAAAAGAAATGTTTCAAGTTATGGAGTTCATAATATGCTTGGAGGTAATTGGGAATGGACCAAGAGTGATTACTTTTCCAAGAGAATGTTTCATCCTTCTTATAATCATAATCATGATAAATTAAACCAATTCGGAGTTTTAAAGGGAGGATCTTTTTATTCACATCAAGAGCTAATGTATCCTGCATTTAGAGGGAAAGATATACCGTTTTGCAGGCATGATGAAATGGGATTTAGATGCGTTAAAGAAATTCCATTACCATTATTGAGAAAAGCAAATAAAAAACCTATTGAAAATAAGGCGATTTACTAATGTTTTACAATTTAAGTTTTTATTCGTTATTAGTAACGCAGCTTACAACTAATTTAGCTTTTTCATTCTATACAATGGCAATTACTTACTATGTATATACTTTAACTAATTCAGTCTTTTTTTCAAGTTTAATAACTTTTATCAGTGTTGGTTCAAAAATCCTTTCAGGGTTAAGTATAAGCATTATAACTGAAAAGATTAAAATAAAAAATCTTTTAGTATTTAATGCTATATTTCAAATACTATGTATGACAATACTACTTATAGGCATTAATAATAATGTCAACCTTGTCATACTTTATATAATTATCATGTTTCTATCTTTTTCAAATGGTATTTTCACTCCATTGAAATCAAGAATACTGAAAGAAAATCTTGATAATAATGATATGGCAAAAGGTCTGTCTCTCATTACGAGTTTAGATCAAATACTGTTATTTTCTGGATGGATATTAGGAGCTTGGATTATTTCATTGATTGGTAATAATAATCTTTTATTGCTTTCTTTAATATTGCTTTCACTAGCTTTTATAGCAATTATTAATATAAAAATGAAAAATAAAAAGGAAGAGTTACAAAGTAAAAATCCAATTATTACAATTATGAATTCTATTTCGTTGTTAAATAGTAAGCCCATAATTAAAGTTTTAATTATCATTGAGTGTTTAGAAGTTTTAATAGGTTCCATTTGGATAGGGTCCGTCACATTAAAGTTTGTCCAAGTACATTTAAACCATGATGTAACATGGTGGGGATATATTAATGCTAGTTATTATTTAGGCACTATATTAGGCGCTTTTATTGTAATGAAGTATACTGAATTCTTTAACAAACGACCTATCCAGAAAATCACTATTTTTATGTTCATATACGGCATTCTATTGCTTCTATATTCGTTTAATATAATTGATATTTTTGCATTAATACTAGTCGTGTTGATTGGTCCAGTTTTACAAATAAAAGATATTATTCAGGAAACCTACTTTATAAATAAAATTAATGAAAAAGATATGATTAAGATCACAGGTTTAAAGAATTCACTTGTACAACTTTCCTTTTTAGTTTCTATATTACTAGTAGGTTATATTACTGAATATATACCTATACAGTATATTTATACTATTTCAGGTGTGATAACCTGTCTAATAGCAATTATGTTTTCTAGGTATATGTATACTAAAAATATACACCTAGAAAAAGTGACAAAAAAGACTTAAATCATACTAATTTTTATACCATTTAGGTAATTTAGACTAAATATAAAATCTTACTTTTTTCTTATGTATTGTTCGGTTTAAACAAATCTTCGTTAACTATATTGAACTCGTTAAAAAAGATAAATCGAATAATACGATTAAACCTCAATATGAATTTAGCATACGATCGTAAAGATAAGTTATTTATTAACCTATCATATGGTGATGTATAGGAATAGGCCAGCACGTTATAAGAAACAAATTGAATGATAGAATGTTAAGTTTTATCTACCTATGTTATAGACATGGGTAGTTTTTTTATATTCCAACCAACAAATAGTTAACATTAGTTTACAATATGTTTGTTTGTATGTTACAATATGTTTGTAGTTAATAATAGAAAGGAGTGAAAACGATGGATACGCAGGCATTGAAGTTTGTAAATAACTGTAAGATTTATACACTCGCTAGACATAACATTGGTAAAGGTTATACCTGTATTGTCGTTTTTGAAAATGGTGTATTTCTCGGATTGTTAGATATACCTGTAAATGAGCAGATAGAAAACACGTTACTCGATACCGCTTCAAAAATAAAAAAAGACGTAACGTTTTTAGAAAAAACGCACGCCTAAATCGAAAGTTTTTTAAAGTGCTTGTGAACTTAGTTATCACCTTAAAAACTGGTGGAATGAGGACACATTCAACCTCTTATTATAACACTATAGGAGGTAATTATCATGACTAGAATGAATAAAAAGATTAATTCAATTGAGTTTACTTCAAATGGTAATCTGTATGATTTAAGACTGCAAGAAACAGACAAAGACGATAAAGTCAGACAATACGAAAATGGTTATTTAAAAGGTGTTGCTACAAGAGGAAATAATGAACCTTCTGAAATTCTTGTCTTATTAAAAAGTATTGAGATCATGAGAGATACTGATTTTGTTATTAAAGCTATAGAGTTTGAAAAAGATAATGAATTGTATGAATTAAGATTACAAGATGTATCGAATGGTGCTTGTAAAGTAAGGTTATATAAGAACAATGAATATGTAGACCAACTGAATACAGCAAATACTGAAGATAAATATAGTGTTGTTTTGATAAAGGCGCTCAGTATCTTGAATGCGAATCAAAGGAGAGTGGTTTAAATGATTAAATATCATACGCAAGAATCACTAGAAAAACTACAAGATATAATTGATAATTTCGTTGAAGAAAAAGGCACTGGTATTACAAAAAATATAGATGAAAAATCAATTATAATCATAGGCTCAGATATGAAGACTGTAAACGACGAAAGTCAATTCTCTTTTGTAACGCTTAATGTTCAAACTTTGGAATTAGAAAAAGAAATAAAAAGCCCTAAAGATTGGATAACTGAGAAAAAACCATTTAAATCAGTTGAGGATTTAGAAGAATACTTGAATGAAACCACATATGAAGAATTGATTTGGTTTAAAGCGTTATAAAAATCTAAGGAGGGTTACTATGTTAGAACAAATATTTGAAGCACATAACAAAAAGTATATGTTCTCAAAAATTGTGAATCTTTGGGGTGATGTAGAAATTGGTTTATATGAAAATTCGGATTTAATTGGATATCTAAATGAAAAGTATTCAGTAGAAGAAGCAGCTAAATTGATTAAAGCACATCAGGAATTTAAAAAGTTAGGTGTTATAGTTTGATTCTGTTATTCCCCTGCTATGTTATGGTGGATATAAAAAAAGCGACCACACAAGTGATCGCATATTTGGTTAACAGAATCATCTATTAAACCAAACAAAAAGGTATATTTATTATAACATAATTATAGACGGAGGAACTAATATGGATTTCAAAAAAATTAATGAGGTATTAAATCACGATCAAACTATATACACAAAATCTAATGGTATGAATGTAGCAATTAATACAGAATTAGGTTGTTATGTATCAGAAACAAGTGGTGTTTACTCGGTTTCTGATTTAAAAAATAATAACTTAACTAATATAGGACAAGAACCTATAAAAATATTAGGTATGCAAGAAGTCGGAGATATACTTGGCAAAAGTAGACATGGTGTGCGCTGGGCTTTAGAAAATGAACATTATGATGTAGTACCTAAACCGGCTTTTGTAAATCATCAAAAACGTGGCAATACTTATTTTTGGTTAGAATCACAATTTGATAAGAAAGGTTGAAAAATATGAAGTACATCAAGACGTTACTCGCAATAATCATAACAAGTACCCTATTAGCTGGGTGTGATTTCGAAAAGGATATTAAAAGAGAACTTAAACAAGAAGCTAATAATCAAATAGATAAAGGTTTAAATGAATTAAAGTCGAAAGCATTTAGTAAAAAATCGACAGTAAAAACAAGTGAAGAAGACAAGGCGCTTATCAAGGTTCAAACTAACGAAGAAAATTACGCTTTATTGAACGACAATAAAACAACACTCACAGATTATGATCAGCAACTCTTGAACCAAAATGGTAATGATAAATTTTGGGCTAAGTATTCAGATTTAGATGATTTAGGTAGAGGTGGCAGAGTTACAGCGCTTGTAACTAAACAAGCAGTTGATAGTCATTCATCCAAAGCGCAAGAACGTCCCTCTTTTGATTCAACAGTACGACTTGCAGGAGAATTTAAAGATGGCACTTACGATCCACTTGAAAAAAGGTGGAAAGGCAATGAAAGTAATAATCAAATATTACAGTTAGATGGTTATAAAGGTTATATCTATAACAAATCTCACTCATTAGCATGGTCGCTTGGAGGGGATATGGAAACGCACAATTTAACACTAGGTACAAGAGCGCAAAATGTCGGTAGTAATAGAGCCAGTGAAGGTGGCGGTATGGGTTATCCTGAAACGCAGGTTAGAAATGCGATATATAACCACCCTGAAGCTAAAATTTATTATGATGTACACCCTGTGTACAATAATGATGAATTATTACCACGTGGTTCACATGTAAGAGCTTATTCTATTAATGATAACGGTCAGACCGTTAACTTAAACGTTTGGGTATCTAATACTCAAAAAGGTGTAACGATTAATTATAAAGATGGTACTTATGAATATTAAAATAGTTAGGGGAATATTATGGGATTTCTTGTAAAAAATGCAAGTAAAATAAGAATTATAGTTATTGTTATTTTTATAGCTATTATAGATATGATTGGAGATAATATATATTCTCCTTATTACTATATACCGTTAACTATCTTATTTGTGACAATACATTTTTGGTTAATCGGCATTCGAAACAAGAATCAAGCTTTAAGTATTAAAGCTTTTAGGGTAAATATGATATTAAATATTATTCTTTTCATACTATGTATTATAGGTGTGTATATATTTAATTTAAAAAATCACTGGGTTAACAATCCTTTTATTGTACTATCTTACATTTTTATTATAGTAATAATAGCAATTTATATATATCACAGAGAAAGTAAAAATAATGAAGTATCATAAAGGAGAAAAGAAAATGGATTTTATTATTAAGCATATGATTAAAATAAGAGTTTTACTTATTCTAACCTTCTTGTTTCTGACTATTGTTATTGTTGAAGCAGACAAAACCTATTCTTATTATCTAGTGTTTATCATAGCTTTTACTTGTATCAACCTTTTTTTAACAGCATTAGAAAATAAACCTAGAGCAAAAGATATGAAGACGTTTAAAATTAATATGTTATTGCGATTCATTCATATAACTATCTTTCTTGCGATTGGTTATATATTAACGATTCGAACACACCTATTTGAAACGGTTTGGATTGGTCTAGGATTTATTGCGATAGTTACTATATCGGGTATGTATATTGATAAACGAGATAAAGAAAATACAATTTCAGATTAGTGAAATGGAGTTGATTGTATGATCAACCTTGATAAATATCAAGCAGTATATGACATATACGGTTTAACTAATAATCAAATTGAAATGAATACAGGATTAACAGAAAAAGAATTTAATGAATACTTCAGTAATGAAAAAACAATTAGTCTTGAAGCTATTAAAAACTTTGAGAATTTATATGGAATAGATTATAAGTTTTTAAATACCGCTTCTTTCATAAGAGAAGATTATGGAATCATTAATAATAGTTTAGATGAACCTATTCTTGCTAAAGAACTAAACTATTTAAAGTATATACATTACTTTTACTCTTCTCTTATTGATTTAGTTGTTATTCCAGATTATGAGGTATATCTATCTGATATATCTAAGTATTATCGAAAACTTAAAATACAAGGGTGGAATAGTTTTAAGATTGCTAAAAATATGCGAAATTTCTTACAAGATACTTTTGAATCGAGAAAACTAGATGTCATACTTGAAAAATTAGGTGTACGGATTGTTAAAAGAAGCTTATTGAGATATGGAATTAAGTCTTATCATGTGTGGATTGAAGACATTCCATATATCGTAGTAGATAAACATATCAATAATAAGCGATACCATATTGCGAAAGAGTTTATGCATATATTAGTGCCTAAGACATTAACAGAAGAAGAAAATCACTTTTTAGCAGATTCATTTCATATATACTTTGAACTATATAGAGATTCTAACTCCCTTGCTGAAGTTATAACCTTACTATCAGAAGATAACCCGAATTTCTTAAAAGACTTTATGTTGCAGCATAAGTTGAACATTGATTTCTTTAACAAACTATTTGAGCTACATCCCTCAACTATTAAATATTTCAAATCTCAAAAAGTATACGAGTAAGGAAGTGATCACAATCTATCTAATGGTAAATGATAATAGAACATATATTGAGGTTACTTGTCCTTATTGTAATAATCATGATGGAAATTTATTTAAAAAAATTAACAATGCCACGATGAAATTATCAAGATGTAATACATGTAATAAGGTATATGAAATTAGGAAAGAAAAACCTCACAAATACTTGATTGTAAAATATCAATGACAAATATAAAAACCACAACAATTATAGCGACTTGTTGTGGTTTTAACGTTCATATGACATAGTGTTGGTTTATTAGTGTATGATTAAATGCTCCCGTAATTAACAACCTATAAGTTTACTATACAATATTTTACTACGAATGGTAGTCTATTAAAATGTCCTAATATTGTACTACTCACTTTCTCTATGTTAATATTTAAGTGTAATATAAATAGCCATCAGAAACCGGCAAAGTATCTGATGACTATTGAGTAAAGGCTCACAGGATGAATGTGATTACCAAACGAACCTTATTGGGTTAGAGCTAACTGTATTTAGTAGTGTTTATACAGTTAGCTTATTTTTTGGTTGTTTTTAATAGCAAGGTAAATTACATATGACATACTAATTGACCATGTTATTACAAGTGTAAAATCAAAGTAAATATTGATATCAATATCCATGCTACCACCCCTCTCTGTATACCAATTCAAGACTCGAGAGGTGTCACAAAATGTAAGGATCTTTTACTCAATTATTATTATATCATCAAGACCAAGTGGTGTTACTTATAATACCTTATAATTTCTTTAAAAAATAGGGTTGACTTGCTTTTAAAGTGATAGAATCAGTGTGAAATCAAAAAGAAATTTTGAATATAATTCTAATCTTTATGACCAACTATAAGCCCTTTTCTTGATTTGAGGGTACTACTACTTGTTAAGCTTATGCCATTCATAACAATATTTTACATACGAATGATAGTATATATAAGTCCGATTCTAAAGAAAAAAAGAGAGAAACATAGATCAAAAGGGAACTATGTTTCTCTTTATAATTATTAAACAGTTTCTTGAATTGTATCTATATAATTCCCAAATTCTGTTTTTATATTAGTAATTGTTTCTTTAGAAAAACTTATGATATCTATCACAGAATTACTAAGATATATCATATTTTTATCATTATAGAAGATGATATATGGTTCTACTAATCCTTTTTGAATATATAAAGAATAATTAATTATTTCTGTATTTTTTATATTTTCAATAGTTGCAATAATATATTTTTCATCAGTATAATGGAGTTCTTCATGCCAGTTTGTAATAGATAGAAAACGACCAATTCGTGTTTTTTCTCTAAATTTAACAGGATATAAATACTCAGATAAAAATGAACACTTTGTATTAGATTGGTTGCTAAACAACTGATTAATAATTTTAGAAATTTGCTTTTTTTCAAAACTATCTATATCAAAACGCATTCTATTTTCATGAGATGATTGAAAAAATGGAATTTCATTTTCTAAATCAAAATTTATTTGTTGTTCTCCGATGTTAATAATCATTTTTTAATCTCCAATTCTTTTTAGGTTGGCATCATATGTACCGCTTCTTGTTTTCTTACTACCTAGATTTTTAATGCTACTTGCACCTTTCCATGCACCTCCATTGTGACCATCTTTATCAACAGAGATATATTTGGGATTGCCTTTACCATTTTTCTTAAAGACCTTTTTGCCATGAGATACAGATTTTGTTGCAGAATAACCTAAGTTTTTAGCTGCTTGAGCAGCAACTTGAGGGCTTGTACGAATCATTGATGTTACAACGGTTTTACCATATTTTTTGATAGCCATTTTAAGACCTTGTTTAGCTATAAAGCCAACTAATACAGCGACTACTGGAGCAATTGAAGCTTTGACTTCATTTGTATCATATACTAATTTTTCTCCAGTATCTTGATCAGTGAATTCAGCTTTAAAGTCATTTTCATTCACAATTCTTAAAAACGTTACATCATATGTTTTATCAAGGTTATTACCATATTCGTCATTTAATGAAGCATCTACGGTAATTTTATCTGTATTTAAATCGTATTCTAAGTTACTTTCAATATCTAAATCTTTTGATTTATATTCATTTTCAATGTAATTACGTTTATTTTTAGTATAAATATTTTCTTTAACTTTGTTTTCATTAACTTTACTGTTAGAACTATTTAAATCGGCTTCTTTTATTACTTCAGCAGCTTCCGCAAAGTTCCCATAAGTCATCGTGATAATACTAGCAAGTAATAAAGCTATAAGTTTGTTTTTCATATTTTCTCCTTTGATGTATCAATTTATTGGGTATTTTTTTAAAACATGTGACAAATTATTTCTTGAATCCAATTTAGTTGTTAGGTAAGAAGTGAAATAAGCAGCGGCAAAAGATGTTCCATTTACAGTTGTAAATTCATCTTTTGAATCTAATGTATAAACTTCGACACCGGGCGCTTTAAAATCGACTTTTTTAGTTGGTGCATAAATAAATGGTTTGTTATTTTTATCTATTGCTGTAATAGAATAGACCTCATTGAAACGAGCAGGATAGTCACTATAATCATCCATATTATTTCCCGCTGCACCTACTAAAATGATACCTTGTTTTTTAGCTTTTTTTATAACATCATGTAATTCTTTGTTGTAACGTTGAAAGCCAAAACTCATATTGATAATATCTACATCGTTTTTAATACTCCAATTGATGCCATTCACTATACTATCTGTCTCTCCACCGAGTTCATCATCTAAAACCTTAACATCGTAAATACTTACTGTTTTGCTTATCCCGATTAACTTTTCTTTATGTTTCCCATATGTGATAATACTTGCGATTTGAGTGGCATGATTACTATTTGTAGTTATTTGATTACGCTTATTTATAGCATCATATTTTTTTGTGACAAACGCATTGTTAATTCTTTCATTATTAATACCTGTATCTAATATAGCCACTTTCGTATTAGAGTTGTTTGAATCTTTTTTTGTTAAATTTAGCGTTTCCCACGTCCAATTATTTGGCTGTTTATAGAAATAAAATGAGAAAAAAACTATAAGTATAATGATTACTATAAATAGATATTTGACACTACGTTTCATACGACACCCATCATTATTATCTAAATATACCCTTATTGAGATTGTTTAGAGAATAAAGACCTCCTGTTTAAATTTATATATTCAGTAATATAAATAATAAAAAACATTCTGAATATATATACTTTATATGTTTACTTATCTTCATATTTATGTCAATGATTGTTTTTATTTACAATATATGTTTATAAAGTTTATGTTTATGCTTTATGACCTGCTATAAGTCCTTTTCGTTGGGATAAAGTTCCGCTTCTTGTTAAGCTTGCCCCTTTCATAACGATATTTTTACCATATTTATGACGTATCACGTCAAGCTGATTTTCAATATTTTCGGTTTTGACTTGAATAGGATCATCAAATAATGATAATTGTTTAATCTTGTTAGGTATGAACATTCCGAAAGATATACCAATCGTTCGATATAAAGCTTCTTTTTCAAGCCTGTTTGATAAATACCGCCATAACTCATTAATAATTGCATAAGTATTTTGGTAACCATGTTTATTAGTGAACTGTTTTCGTACACCTCCACCGTCAGAATATCCAACATTGATACTTATTCTAGTAGGATAAAGTTGTTGATTTCTTACTCTAAAATAAACCTCTTCTACCTGTTCCATTAAAACCGTTTTTAACTCATTCATTTCATAATCACGCATAAGTATTTGAGATTTACCTAAAGATTTATGTGTTGTTTTATGTGGGAATCTTATGATACTTTCATCTATCCCGTTAGCATGTAAATGCAAATCAACCCCAACTATTCCAAAATCTCTTTTCAAATATTCAACTGGATAGTTTGCTAAGTCCCCTATTCTGAATATCCCTTTTTTATTCAACTTTGCTTCAGTTCGTTTATTAATACCCCACATTTTGGTTAAAGGTTCTATATGCCATAATTTTGCGGGTATATCTTCATAACGCCATTCAGCTATTCCTTCTTTTGTTTTCTTTGCTTCTAAGTCCATTGCTAATTTTGCGATTAAAGGATTAGAACCAATACCAACTGTGCTAAATATTTTCGTTTCATCATAAATCCGCTTCTGAATGATTTGTGCCATTTCATAAGGCGTATTAGCAAACAAGTGCATACTTTCAGTGACATCAAGGGCGCTTTCATCTATAGAGTACGTGTGTAAGTCTATAGGTGCTACATAGTCTAAAAATATGGTTCTGTTGCAAAGTAAAAAAATATAGCTAACCACTAATTTATCATGTCAGTGTTCGCTTAACTTGCTAGCATGATGCTAATTTCGTGG
>NZ_JAJNIQ010000020.1:0-16754 GCF_022386395.1 Mammaliicoccus sp. J-M40 | reverse complement strand
ACGCGCTAAGTTAATATCTGTGAACTTAAAAATTCCTTTAACAGCTTCTCTGAAAGATTTTGAATTTTTTTTAGGGGTTCTGTTGCAAAGTTAGAAAAATATAGCTAATCACCATTTTATTGTGTCAGTCTTCGCCTAACCAGCTAACATATAACTAATTTCGTGGCATGGTGAAAATCCGTAGATCTGAAGAGACCTACGGTTTTTTTATATAATCCGTAAATACATTCAATGCCTTTGAGTGTATTTTTTGCCGTATTGACACTTTGATATCTTGTCTTTCTCACCTTAATGTGACGATGATCTTGTTCAATGAAGTTATTGAGATATTTAGATGTGCAATGACAGTTAGGTTTCAACTTAAACACTTTAATTATTTTAGCCATGGCTACCTTCGTTGAAGGTGCTTGATCTGTAATTATCATTTGAGGTTTACCGAATTGTTTAATAAGGCGCTTAATAAACGCATATGCTGATTGATGATCTCGTTTTTTGCGTAACCAAATATCTAATGTATGTCCATCTGCATCAATCGCGCGATACAGATAACACCACTGTCCTTTAATTTTGATATATGTCTCATCAACACGCCACTTATAATACGCTTTTTTATGTTTTTTCTTCCAAATTTGATACAAAACGGGAGCATATTCTTGAACCCAACGGTAGACCGTTGAATGATGAACGTTGACACCACGTTCTCTTAGTATTTCAGATATATCACGATAACTAAGCGCATATCTTAGATAGTAGCCAACGGCTACAGTGATGACGTCCTTGTTAAATTGTTTATATCTGAAATAGTTCATATAGCATACTCCTTTTTGTTAAAATTATACTACAAAATCAACTTTGCAACAGAACCAGATCACTTATCAGAAGCTACCTATCATCGTATATTCGTAGATGATATAATATACAAGTCGTCTATCTCTCAGGCGTCAATTCCGACGCAGAGAGGAGGTGCTAATCTATGCTAGAAATCCTTGTTCACATCACGACCACAGTCATCAGTGGTTGTATTATTGCGTTATTTACGCATTGGCTACGTAATCGCAATAATAAATAGGCGACCATAGCCACACCTAAAAAATCCCCTCACTATTGCCGTAGTGAGGGGATTGGTGCATCTATGCTAGTTTCCTTGTTAACTAAATTATAACATCGGTGAGTGGAGAAATGCAAAGTCCTCATTCATTTCTCTTTTGAATATTATTTCTATCTATAATCTAACTCGTCTTTACGGATAAAAACATTGTAACTTGGCATAACATTGTTTAACTGGTTCTGTTGCAAAGTTGAATTTATAGTATAATTTTAACAAAAAGGAGTCTTCTGTATGAACTATTTCAGATATAAACAATTTAACAAGGATGTTATCACTGTAGCGGTTGGCTACTATCTAAGATATGCATTGAGTTATCGTGATATATCTGAAATATTAAGGGAACGTGGTGTAAACGTTCATCATTCAACGGTCTACCGTTGGGTTCAAGAATATGCTCCCGTTTTGTATCAAATTTGGAAGAAAAAACATAAAAAAGCGTATTATAAGTGGCGTGTTGATGAGACATATATCAAAATTAAAGGACAGTGGTGTTATCTGTATCGCGCGATTGATGCAGATGGACATACATTAGATATTTGGTTGCGTAAGCAACGAGATAATCATTCAGCATATGCGTTTATCAAACGTCTCATTAAACAATTTGGTAAACCTCAAAAGGTAATTACAGATCAGGCACCTTCAACGAAGGTAGCAATGGCTAAAGTAATTAAAGCTTTTAAACTTAAACCGGACTGTCATTGTACATCGAAATATCTGAATAACCTCATTGAGCAAGATCACCGTCATATTAAAGTAAGAAAGACAAGGTATCAAAGTATCAATACAGCAAAGAATACTTTAAAAGGTATTGAATGTATTTACGCTCTATATAAAAAGAACCGCAGGTCTCTTCAGATCTACGGATTTTCGCCATGCCACGAAATTAGCATCATGCTAGCAAGTTAAGCGAACACTGACATGATAAATTAGTGGTTAGCTATATTTTTTTACTTTGCAACAGAACCACTCACTTTATATTCAAGTACCTCTGCACAATCTTTTACACGTTCAGCCTTTTTAAATTCAAGAATATGCAAGAGTTCAAAATAATCTACATTTGCCATTTTCTTTTCTCGCCAAGGTCTTATTTTTCCACTTTTTGTTTTGTCGATTAGTACACTTGATTTTTCATCTGAATTAATGCTATTATTATTGCACATAATTAATACAGAAACCCCCTATGTAAATTTGTTTTTGTGTGGTAACTTAAACAATAACATAGGGTATTTTTCTGTGCAAGGATTTTTAAAGGTTCATTAACCTTATAAAGCCAATCACACCAACACTTTAAACGCGATGTAAACTATAAAAATAAAAACTTGTTGTTTCTATATGTATCAAGATAAGAAAGAACAAGTTCAAAACCATCAAAAAAAGACACCTTTTCAGGTGCTTTTTTTATTTTATAAACTCATTCCCTGATCTCGACTTCGTTCTTTTTTTACCTCTCGGTTATGAGTTAGTTCAAATTCGTTCTTTTTAGGTTCTAAATCGTGTTTTTCTTGGAATTGTGCTGTTTTATCCTTTACCTTGTCTACAAACCCCTTAAAAACGTTTTTAAAGGCTTTTAAGCCGTCTGTACGTTCCTTAAGGAATTCCTTAGTGCTTTCATAGATTAAACTCACATCACGCTTTAAATCGCTTATTTTAGACTTTAAAGACTTGTTTTCTTCAAGCAACTCATTATAATCATTTACATTTTCATTAAATCGCTCTACAAGACCACTATATTTTTCTTTAACTTGCCCATGTTCTTTACTTAATTTTTTATATTCTCTCGCCATATCAGTACTCATGAGATTTCTAACATGCTGTTTTAACCTATCGTTATCTCTCGCAGCAGTCACTAAGTTTTTATAATCACGCTCCGATATAACAACATTTTTGGTTGGTTTCTTTTCTGTTTTCATTATTTCTTTTCCCAAACCAAACATGGACTTTTCACCCGTTGGCACTTCAACACTTTTCATGTGTCGTTTCGCTGGTACTTCTAAATCTGATTTAACTTTATCGCTATAAGCAGTCCATTCATCTTTTTTAACTGCTAAATTTTTTTCTAGAAAATCAATCTCTTTTTCCAAAGTTTGTTTTTTAAATTTAGCTGTCTCAATATGTTTACGGTCAGAGCCACGTTCACCACGCTTCAACTCAAAACCCTGTTTTTTCATATGCTCGGGGAATTTATCTTGTAGCCATAACAGTTCTTGACGATTAAACACATTTTTTCCTTGCAGTTTTCCATCACGCATAGGCACAACACCTAAATGCATGTGAGGGGTTTGCTCATCGTTATGAACTGTTGCGTAAGCAATATTTTGCTTGCCGTATCGTTCAGAAAATAATTTATAACTTTCCTCAAAAAATCGTTTTTGTTCTCCTGGATCCAGTCGCTCAAAAAAATCTCGGTCAGATGTTACTAGCAACTCATTTACAAGAACAGCATCTTTTCTTGTTTTTCGTGTGCCTGTTTTTTGTGAATCGATTATGTCTTTTACACGTTCGTTATAATTTATATTTTTATCGTTTTGTAAATCATAATTTTCATGTGTTCGCTCTCTGTCAATATCTTCATTCGTTCTACTTTCTCGCTCTCTTTGATTATGAAATTGCATGCCTTTTAGTCCAGGTGATTTCACTTTTTGCATTCTACAAACTGCATAACTCATATGTAAATCGCTCCTTTTTAGGTGGCACAAATGTGAGGCATTTTTGCTTTTTCCGGCAACCACTTCCATGTAAAGTATAACACACTATACTTTATATTCATAAAGTGTGTGCTCTGCGAGGCTGTCGGCAGTGCCGACCAAAACCATAAAACCTTTAAGACCTTTCTTTTTTTTTCGTGAAAAAAGAAACAAAAAAACCCGACCTCTGCCACCTCAGCAAAGGGGGTTTTGCTCTCGTGCTCGTTTAAAAATCAGCAAGGGACAGGTAGTATTTTTTGAGAAGATCACTCAAAAAATCTCCACCTTTAAACCCTTGCCAATTTTTATTTTGTCCGTTTTGTTTAGCTTACCGAAAGCCAGACTCAGCAAAAATAAAATTTTTATTGTCTTTCGGTTTTCTAGTGTAACGGACAAAACCACTCAAAAATAAAAAGATACAAGAGAGGTCTCTCGTATCTTTTATTCAGCAATCGCGCCCGTTAATGGAATAACTATAAATAAGTTCTTAACCCTAAAATCACTTATTTATTATTAAACTAACGCACCCTATAGTGCAATAAGGAATGTTCCTCTTCTTTCATAAGTATTTTTTATGTTAATTTACTTTAATTTCTTCTTCTAAAAACTCTTCTAAATTTGGAGATTGATTATATTTAATTGCAGCTTGTTTATCCTTCTTAATAATGGCCTTTGTTAGATCAATATGATTTATGCTTGCAATGGCAACAGCGTAATGGATAACATCAACAAGCTCTTTTTCTAAAGAAGCATTCCCCGTGTTTGCCTTTCGCCCTTCTAACTGGTTTAGTACCTCTGCTACCTCGCCAATTTCTTCTACTAGTTTCATAAACAAAGCAGATGAAGTGCGTCCTTCTTTGTATTTTAGTGCTAGGTAGCTCTGTAACTCATAAAATGTTAATTGCTTCGGATTTTCTTTGTCATTTCCCATTTTAACACCCCTATTAATTTAACCATCATCCCTAACAAAGCTGTCATTATTTGAACTCTTCTGCCCCGTTAGTTAAATAACGAATTGATTATCTTTCACTAACGCACCCTATTGTTTAATACTTTTGTTTTATCATAAATCGTACTGACGTTTCTCTTTGTTAAAGAAGTAGTAATAACTAATTTCAAATATTAAAAATCCTACAACCAGACTTGCCCAAAAAGGATACGGCGATTCAATTAAAAAAGTAACTAAAAATGTTAAGATAAACGCTACTAAACCAACAATTAGGGAAAATTTTAGACGTGTTCTTTTCAATTTATACACCCCTTTTCTCTTCTATGGTCGGGACTAAATTTAAAAATACAGATTCAAAATTGTACTCTATATTAATACGATTGACTTAAACAAAATGTTTCAAACTTTCTTCCACTAAACTGCCCCGTTAGTTCAAGAAGCTTTTCGCTCATAAATATGAAAATAATATGTATAAGGATTTTTTTCATTTGTTATTCCTTGTGTAACAGATACTTCGTTCCACTCTTCATAATTCACTTCTGGAAAGAATGTATCTCCTTCAAATTCGTAATGAATTTTTGTAATGTACATTTTCTCAACATATGGTAGAAACAAATTATAAATTTGTTCTCCCCCGAAAATGAAAATTTCCTCTTCGCTATTACATAACTCAAAAACATCTTCTATTGAATGGACGATTTCACAACCATTAAAGCTGAACCCCTTATCTCTTGTCAGAATAATATTCCTTCTTCCAGGTAATGCTCTTCCGATTGATTCAAGATTCTTCCTTCCTAATATAATTGGATATCCCTTTGTAGTATTTTTAACATACTCCCAATCCTCTGGGATTCTCCAAGGTATGTCATTCTCTTTACCTATTACCCTGTTCTTATCCATCGCAGCAATTAAAGAAACTTTCATATATCACACAGCCTTCCTTAACTATTTTACCGTTTAAATTCCTATTCCTTGTTAAGCTATCCTGCCCCGTTAGTTTAAGTGTAATCCTTCACAATCTCAATTGCATTATAAATATACGTAAATATATGTGTTTACTTTCCTCAACAATATGGCCCGATTGCAGAACGGACGCAGATCGCTTCTCACACAATCGCGCCCTTTAATGGAACAAAAAGATTTGAATTCCTGTTATAAAAAAAGGATCAATTTTGAACTCTCTCCCAAAGTTGATCCCTTAACGATTTAGAAATCCCTTTGAGAATGTTTATATACATTCAAGGTAACCAGCCAACTAATGACAATGATTCCTGAAAAAAGTAATAACAAATTACTATACAGATAAGTTGACTGATCAACTTCCATAGGTAACAACCTTTGATCAAGTAAGGGTATGGATAATAAACCACCTACAATTGCAATACCTGTTCCCTCTGATAAAAAGCTGGTAAAGTTAAGCAAACTCATTCCAGCACCAGCTTCCTGCTGTTTCAAGCTACTTGAAACAATTGTTGATATAACTGTTTTGGTGAACGAAAGCCCACCTAAAACAAATACGATTATAATTGTCATGAACCATGATGTTGTTTCTAAAAGAAAGGAAGCAGTTAAAAAGCTAACAGAAAGAAATGTAACTCCGATGTTTAACACGTATAAAGGACCTCTTCTATCAACAAGTATCCCACCAATGTAGCCGAAAATAATGACACTCATTGTTCCAGGGAAAATAATTACACTTCCGATTTCGGCAGTACTTAGCTGGTGAACATCTTTCATCATATAAGGAACCATAGAGACAAACCCTGCTACTGTTCCAAATATAATTCCCCCACAAAGAACTCCAATCATAAAAGGTATATTTTTCCCTAATCCGGGATCAACAAAAGGATCTGTTACTTTCCTGATATGTTTTACAAATATCAGGAATGACAGCACGCTAACGATAAGAAAAGAAATGCTATATGATGTTGTAAACAACATAAAAAATACAATGCCTACAGACATTAGTATAATTCCTTTGATATCAAAATGACCTTTTATCCTTACTTCTTTCTTTAATAATTTCATAAGAAACGGAACAGTGATAATTGTTATCATAGGAATGAGTAGAAGATAGGACCAATGAATATAATGGGCTATCATTCCACCAATCGCTGGACCGACTCCTTCTCCCATGGCTACTATCGATCCAATAAGACCAAATGCTTTACCCCTATTTTCCTTTGGAATATAGCGCGCAACTACAACCATTACGAGTGCTGGAAATGCAGCTGCACCAGCCCCTTGAATAAAACGAGCCATAATAAGTAAGGAAAAGAAAGAATGGCCAACAAACCCAATTACCGACCCGAAACAATTTATTATAATTCCAAATAGGAGTAACCTTTTGATGCCTAATTGATCAGATAGCTTTCCATATACAGCTGTTCCAATGGAAAAGGTTAACATAAAGGCTGTGTTCACCCAGTTTGTACTCGCAGGTGGTTTATTAAAATCATTTGCAATATCAGGTAATGAGACGTTCAAAACCATTTCATTTAATACGCTAAAAAAAGATAAAATGCAAAGCCAAATTAAAATTTGGTTGTGTCGTAAATTCGATTGTGAATAGGATGTATTCACATTTCACCCTCCAATAATGAGGGCAGACGTAGTTTATAGGGTTAATGATACGCTTCCCTCTTTTAATTGAACCCTGTTACATTCATTACACTTCATAATTAATTCCTCCTAAACTTGATTAAAACATTTTACCACATATAAACTAAGTTTTAAATTCAGTATTTCATCACTTATACAACAATATGGCCCGATTTAAGCACACCCTTTATTCCGTTAATGCGCCATGACAGCCATGATAATTACTAATACTAGGAGAAGTTAATAAATACGTAACCAACATGATTAACAATTATTAGAGGTCATCGTTCAAAATGGTATGCGTTTTGACACATCCACTATATATCCGTGTCGTTCTGTCCACTCCTGAATCCCATTCCAGAAATTCTCTAGCGATTCCAGAAGTTTCTCAGAGTCGGAAAGTTGACCAGACATTACGAACTGGCACAGATGGTCATAACCTGAAGGAAGATCTGATTGCTTAACTGCTTCAGTTAAGACCGAAGCGCTCGTCGTATAACAGATGCGATGATGCAGACCAATCAACATGGCACCTGCCATTGCTACCTGTACAGTCAAGGATGGTAGAAATGTTGTCGGTCCTTGCACACGAATATTACGCCATTTGCCTGCATATTCAAACAGCTCTTCTACGATAAGGGCACAAATCGCATCGTGGAACGTTTGGGCTTCTACCGATTTAGCAGTTTGATACACTTTCTCTAAGTATCCACCTGAATCATAAATCGGCAAAATAGAGAAAAATTGACCATGTGTAAGCGGCCAATCTGATTCCACCTGAGATGCATAATCTAGTAGAATCTCTTCGCTATCAAAATTCACTTCCACCTTCCACTCACCGGTTGTCCATTCATGGCTGAACTCTGCTTCCTCTGTTGACATGACACACATCATCTCAATATCCGAATAGGGCCCATCAGTCTGACGACCAAGAGAGCCATAAACACCAATAGCCTTAACATCATCCCCATATTTATCCAATATTCGTTCCTTAATTTCATGAACAATCTTCATTCTTTCTTCTCTAGTCATTATTATTGGTCCATTCACTATTCTCATTCCCTTTTCAGATAATTTTAGATTTGCTTTTCTAAATAAGAATATTTGGAGAGCACCGTTCTTATTCAGCTATTAATAACTCGTCTTCCTAAGCATCCTTCAATCCTTTTAATAACAATTATAGCATCTAATCTTCAACAAACTGGCCCGTTTGTTGAACTACTCTTTAATAAAATAATTTTTCCGTTCCCAATTCCACATTGCAATAATAGAAAATCCATCTTCATCGGCTTTTTCGTCATCATCTGTATGAATCAAATCGCCTTCTTCTGTGTCATCAAGGTTTAATTTTTTATGTATTTCTTTTAACAAACCACCATAGGAGATTAACCTTTTACGGTGTAAACCTTCCTCCAAATCAGACAAACGTTTCAAATTCTTTTCTTCATCATCGGTCATAAAATCCGTATCCTTTACAGGATATTTTGCAGTTTCGTCAATTGCCGATTGTATATCCGATTTATATTTATTTTTCGGTCGAATCATTTGAACTTTTACATTTGGATCATAGTCTAATTTCATTGCCTTTTTCCAAAATTGAATCCATTGTTTTTGATTCACGTAGTTTTCTGTATTCTTAAAATAAGTTGGTTCCACACATACCAATACATGCATGTGCTGATTATAAGAATTATCTTTATTATTTATTGTCACTTCCGTTGCACGCATAAAACCAACAAGATTTTTATTAATTTTTTTATATTGCATCATTCGGCGAAATCCTTGAGCCATATCTGACAAACTCTTATTTAATTCTTCGCCATCATAAACATTTTTAACTGTTAATGTGAGAAACAACCAACGAACTGTTGGCTTTTGTTTAATAACTTCAGCAACAACCTTTTGTGACTGAATGCCATGTTTCATTGCTCTCCTCCAGTTGCACATTGGACATAATCGAGATTTACAAAACCACACACGATATAACGTTTTTTCTCCCGTTTCATAACTCACTTGGTTCTGTTGCAAAGTTGAATTTATAGTATAATTTTAACAAAAAGGAGTCTTCTGTATGAACTATTTCAGATATAAACAATTTAACAAGGATGTTATCACTGTAGCCGTTGGCTACTATCTAAGATATGCATTGAGTTATCGTGATATATCTGAAATATTAAGGGAACGTGGTGTAAACATTCATCATTCAACGGTCTACGTTGGGTTCAAGAATATGCCCCAATTTTGTATCAAATTTGGAAGAAAAAGCATAAAAAAGCTTATTACAAATGGCGTATTGATGAGATGTACATCAAAATAAAAGGAAAATGGAGCTATTTATATCGTGCCATTGATGCAGAGGGACATACATTAGATATTTGGTTGCGTAAGCAACGAGATAATCATTCAGCATATGCGTTTATCAAACGTCTCATTAAACAATTTGGTAAACCTCAAAAGGTAATTACAGATCAGGCACCTTCAACGAAAGTAGCAATAGCTAAAGTAATTAAAGCTTTTAAACTTAAACCTGACTGTCATTGTACATCGAAATATCTGAATAACCTCATTGAGCAAGATCACCGTCATATTAAAGTAAGAAAGACAAGATATCAAAGTATCAATACGGCAAAAAATACACTCAAAGGCATTGAATGTATTTACGCTCTATATAAAAAGAACCGCAGATCTCTTCAGATCTACGGATTTTCGCCATGCCACGAAATTAGGGATATGTTAGCCAGTTAAGGGAACAACGACATGATAAAATGGTAGTTAGCTATATTTTTCTAACTTTGCAACAGAACCCGCAAACATAAGTTATTATAAAAGTGGTTCTGTTGCAAAGTAACTTTTAAAAGGTATACTATTAAATTAACTAAAACAAGGAGGTTTTATCAATGAAAGCAGCAGTTTGGTATGGTCAAAAGGATGTACGAGTTGAAGATCGAAAATCTAAAGAGTTACAAGATAATGAGGTTCAAGTTAAAGTGTCTTGGGCTGGCATTTGTGGGACAGATTTACATGAATACTTAGAAGGCCCTATATTTATTTCAACAGACAAACCTGACCCGTTCCTTGGCCAAAAAGCGCCCGTTACATTAGGCCACGAATTTGCAGGTGTAGTAGATGATATTGGTTCTAAGGTTACAAAATTTAATAAAGGCGATCGTGTTGTCATTAATCCTACAGTTTCAAATCGTGAAAAAGAAGAAAATATTGATCTTTACGATGGTTATTCATTTATAGGTTTAGGTTCTGATGGTGGATTTGCAGAATTTACAAATGTCCCAGAAGAGAACGTTTATAAGCTACCAGATAAGGTTTCTGATAAAGAAGGCGCTCTTGTAGAGCCAACCGCTGTTGCAGTTCAAGCAATTAAAGAAGGCGAAGTTCTATTTGGCGATACTGTTGCTATTTTTGGTGCAGGTCCAATCGGTTTATTAACAGTCATAGCAGCTAAAGCTGCAGGTGCAAGTAAGATATTTGTTTTTGATTTATCAGAAGAAAGATTGAATAAAGCTAAAGCAATAGGTGCTACTCATACTATCAATTCTGGTGAATCAAACCCAAGTGATGTTATTAATAAACATACAGATAATGGCGTGGATGTAGCATTTGAAGTAGCTGGTGTAGCACCAACACTTAAATCTGCTATAGACGTTACTAAAGCAAGAGGTACTGTCGTTATAGTGTCTATATTTGGTCATCCTATTGAATGGAATCCAATGCAATTAACTAATACAGGTGTAAAACTTACTTCAACGATTGCTTATACACCTACTACATTTCAACAAACAATAGATTTAATTAATGAAGGTAATTTAAAAGTTAAAGATGTTATTACTGATGAAATAGAGCTAGATAATATTGTGGAGTCAGGATTTGAACAACTTGTAAACGATAAATCACAAGCAAAAATTCTCGTTAAATTATAATATAGATTATAAAAACTAATGAAAGGAGAATCTCTAATTTGAAGATTCTCCTTTCATTAGTTTTCTTTCTGTGATTATTTGTTTTTACTACTTCATTTTTATTATTCTATATACAGTAGAACGACTCACTCCTGTTTGTTTAGCAATCTCTTCGCCTGTAAGTTTTTGTTCATCGTATAGAAATTTAATTTCTCTTTTCTTATGGTCAGGCAATGAAGGTCTGCCGCCTTTTCGCCCTCTTGCTCGTGCTGCTTCTAATCCTTTTTTTGTTCGTTCACTTAATAAGTTAGCTTCAAGTTCAGCGAATGCACTCATCATGGTAAAGAACATCTTGCCCATCGCATCTTTAGTCGATACGTTCATATCTATAATATGTAAATCAATGCTATTATCATCCAACCATTGCGATAGCTCAATTAACTGTTTTGTTGTACGTCCAAGACGATCTAGTTTATAGATAACTAGGATATCTCCTTCGCGTAAATAATCTAAACACTTATCAAGTTCTGTTCTTTTCGTTTTGCGACCGCTCGCTTTCTCGCTAAAGATACGTTCACAACCATATTCCTCAAGTGTATCAATCTGTCCATCAAGACTTTGATCTTGTGTTGATACACGTGCATAACCAATTTTAGCCATTTCAATACCACCTCTTTTAATCGTTTTATGGGCACTTATTAACGAAATCTAATTCTCGATGCAAATAAACGCGTCTCTCATCGTCTAAAAACTCATGATTTTTGATATTTATGATACATTGATTATAACACAAGTTTATAGACTTAAATATCCAAGAAAAACCTCTTAATATTAAGTTAAGAGGTTTTGTGTCAAAAACGATCGTTTATGGTACCATTCAAATTTATCCTTATTGTACAAAATAACAGCGAAATTTTTAAATCTATTCCTTATCGATACAAATTCCCCGTAGGCGCTAGGGACCTCTTTAGCTCCTTGGAAGCTGTCAGTAGTATACCTAATAATTTATCTACATTCCCTTTAGTAACGTGTAACTTTCCAAATTTACAAAAGCGACTCATAGAATTATTTCCTCCCGTTAAATAATAGATAACTATTAAAAATAGACAATACTTGCTCATAAGTAACGGTACTTAAATTGTTTACTTTGGCGTGTTTCATTGCTTGATGAAACTGATTTTTAGTAAACAGTTGACGATATTCTCGATTGACCCATTTTGAAACAAAGTACGTATATAGCTTCCAATATTTATCTGGAACATCTGTGGTATGGCGGGTAAGTTTTATTAAGACACTGTTTACTTTTGGTTTAGGATGAAAGCATTCCGCTGGCAGCTTAAGCAATTGCTGAATCGAGACTTGAGTGTGCAAGAGCAACCCTAGTGTTCGGTGAATATCCAAGGTACGCTTGTAGAATCCTTCTTCAACAATCAGATAGATGTCAGACGCATGGCTTTCAAAAACCACTTTTTTAATAATTTGTGTGCTTAAATGGTAAGGGATATTCCCAACAATTTTATACCTCTGTTTGTTAGGGAATTGAAACTGTAGAATATCTTGGTGAATTAAAGTGACACGAATGTTCAGTTTTAATTTTTCTGACGATAAGTTGAATAGATGACTGTCTAATTCAATAGACGTTACCTGTTTACTTATTTTAGCCAGTTTCGTCGTTAAATGCCCTTTACCTGTTCCAATTTCGTAAACGGTATCGGTTTCTTTTAAATTCAATTGTTTTATTATTTGGTTGAGTACTTTTTCACTCGTTAAAAAGTTTTGAGAATATTTTATATTTTTGTTCATGTAATCACTCCTGAAGTGATTACATCTATAAATAAATACAGAAGTTAAACGATTTGTTTGTAATTTTAGTTATCTGTTTAAAAAGTCATAAGATTAGTCACTGGTAGGAATTAATCTAACGTATTTATTTATCTGCGTAATCACTGTTTTTAGTCTGTTTCAAAACAGTAGATGTTTTATCTACATTACGCATTTGGAATACCAACATGACGAATCCCTCCTTCTTAATTACAAATTTTTAGCATCTAATTTAACTTCAATTCCTATTATACACAATTTTAAGATAATGCACTATCAACACACTCTTAAGTTTGCTTCTAAGTCTTATTTCCATAACTTTAGGGTTAACCATACGCAAGACCAATCACTCTCGGACAATACTCATGATTTTAATGATAAAATCCATGTTAAACCCATAGATAAGAAATACACCTGCAATAACCGTTACCTGTTTGTGCCAATTTAAAAATGCACCACTTTTTTATAATTAAAACGGTTGAAAACTGTACCACTAATAACTCACAATAGAGAGATGTCACCGTCAAGTTAAATGTACAAAATAACAGCGAAATTTTTAAATCTATTTCTTATCGATACAAATTCCTCGTAGGCGCTCGGGACCCCTTTTTAATATAATTAGTTACCAAACAAACGACTCCAAAATCCTTTTTTAGATGGCTGCTCCACCTCATTATTAGTCTCACTTTCTTGTTCTTTAGCTCGTTTCTCTTCCTCTGTAGTAACTTTTTTTATATCTTCATCCTTATTCTCTCCAGATATAACACTATAATCCGTTGTTTGATTTTCCTCTTGTTGTTGGTTAGTATTTTTAGGTTCTTCAGTAAAATCGGCTTCTTGTGCATTAATATTTTCTCTATCATTAGTCACTTTATCAAAAGAGTAATTAAGCTGTCTTTCTTCTTCTAATTGATTCTCTAACTTTTGAATTTTTTTATTACTTTCTAATGCTAATACTTGTTGATTTTCAAGCAATTTTGACCTTTCTTGCAACTCTTTTCTGTAAAATTCAATTGTTGTTTCATGACGACTTTCTTGTCTTTCAATTTGATCATTTAAAGTATCAATCTGTTTTTTAAGGATTTCTACTATTTGAGCATTACTTTTGGATTCAACATTATTATCTGACTCTTTTTTTTGTTTGTCTTCTGCAGTACTTTCAAAACCATATTTCTTTTTATTTTCATTTACCCTTTGAATAATTTTTTCTATATCCGTATCTTCTTTAATAAAGGAAGTATTTTCCTGTTTCAATGTCTCTATATTCAATCGTTTAATGTTATTAAAAATTGTTTGCTTACTAACCCCTAATTCTTCACTTAAGATTTTCACACTTTTCATATAATCAACCCTTTATAAAATGTTTATCAACCCTTTATGCTATATTATAAACTTATGATGTTTTATATTCAAAGTTATAAAAGATGAAATGATTTTATTTCGTCAAAGGTTTGTCAAAGGTTTATAGTCATTGACAAACCTTTATCAACCCTTGACAAACTCTTATTTTCTCCTTTTATAACCTTGTTTAAAGTGCTATAATAGTCTTAACACATTAAAAACCCCAACTACTGGTAATAGTCGGGGTTTGGTAATAAAACGTTGCGGCACGTTTGTTTAATATCAATTTTATACTTGTATTATATAATGAATGACACCTTAGTGCAAGAACTTAAATCGTTAAATAAATGTAAAGCTATATAAAAGCGTTTTATTACCTCTTACCATACTAAAATTCGGAAAGAGGTTTTTATTATGTCAAATTTCAAAAGAATTACAATACAAGAATTTGAACAAGAAAGATTTTATAAACTTTATAAATTTTTATTTGAAGATGAATATTTTAGAAAACTTAGTGATTCTTCAAAAATTGCCTACTGTATGTTTAGAGATCGTTTTGAATTATCTAAAATGAATAACTGGATTGATGAAAATGGGAATGTATATTTAATATTTACTACTAAAGATTTATGTGAACTTTTAAATTGCGGAACTCAAAAAGTAACTAAAATTAAAAAGGAATTAGAAAATTTTAATTTATTAGAACAAGAAAGAATAGGTTTAAACAAACCTAATAAGATATATATATTAGAACCAAAAAAGCCTTCCAAAACCAGTAACAACAAGGAATTTCGAAAATCAAAATTCCAGAATAGTGAAAATCAAAATTCAAGAGTTTTGAAAATCAAAAAACAAGAATTTCGAAAATCAAAATCTAATGATACTAACTTAAATAATACTGATTATATAAAGACTAAGAATAATGATATGAATGACTTGAATGATATAGCGGCTAAAAATAAAATAAGCAATCATTCAAATCACACAAATCAATTTTCAAATAATTTGGATGATAAAGATTATAAAGAAATTCTATTACAAGAATTCCCAGATCAATTAACGAATTATTTATTAAATTATGATTATAGAGATTTAAAAATGATAAAAGCTATTATTCTTAAAGCCAAAAAATCGTTTAACTCAAATCACGATGATACGTATTATATGTTAGAACATATTGAAGATGAAATATTAATATCTTTAAAAAGAGTTAAAAAAGCGATACATGATAGAGGTGTTAAAGGCCAAAAAGAAACACTCAGTTCGATGCAAGGGTATTTAATGAAGACGATTTTAAGTGAACTTGAAGAACGCTATTCAGCCGATATGAGAAGACAAAATATGGCGAAATATAATATTTTTAATCAGTAAATCGTGAATGATTTGAAAAAGGTTTATACCGAAAACGTATGTTGAGTTATGGTGGTTTGCTTAAACAAAAACATAAAATTTTAAATTTAGACGATGCTGAAGATGGCAATTTGGAATTTCGAAAAACAAAATTATTATTTAAAAAATGCGAAACGTTAGCTCAAAAGCTAGCGTTTTTTTATGCCTTTTGCCTCTGCAGGAAATATAGCGTTCAACCGTCATGGTTGACCAGTTTTTATGCCAATTTTTAAATTTGCATGTAAATGGGCAGTGTCTAAAAAATTCGACACTGGTTTTGCTCAAATTTTTGTTTGTGAAATTAGCATATATTTATTTGGCTCATATTTGCGTTTTAAGAGCGTATATAAACTTTTGGATATAAAACCTATATGATTTACCCCTATTTATTTAAAATGACCCCTTAAAATTCAAAATAAAGCATGTATGAGAATGTATAAAGTCAAAAAATAAAGTTGATTATAGAATCTATAAGCTGTTTTTTAGAATCTATCAGAATCTATAATTTTATAAACGTTGATATAAGTGGCTTGTAAAGAATCTGAATACAAGTTCTGACGATGCCAGGAAACTTTTATACAGGTTATACATTTTAAAATTGGAATATGTGTCTTAGGCGTATGATCTGTTTGGTTTTAACATGGCTTAAAAGAGATGTATAAAGCATAAGAAGATACCTCAGCTATGCTGAGTGACACGTAGTGGCATTGTGTCCCCTTATGCTCTTAGCAGAGAATCTGAAAAGAATTTAAAAACATCAAAATACGTAGTGAGCAATGTATAAAAAATAGAACACGCATTTATACCGAGAAAATTTATTGATGTTGAGAAGAACCCTTAACTAAACTTGTAGACTAATGTCGGCATAGCGTGAGCTATTAAGCCGACCATTCGACAAGTTTTGGGATTGTTAAGGGTTCCGAGGCTCAACGTCAATAAAGCAATTG
>NZ_JAJNIQ010000019.1:0-18438 GCF_022386395.1 Mammaliicoccus sp. J-M40 | reverse complement strand
GGTTAAGCCAATCACTCTTTGAAGTACTTTCAGTACTCAATTATTGGAATTAACGTTGACATATTGTCATTCAGTTTTCAATGTTCATTTTTAACCGCTACAAGAATCAATTATACCAGTTATTTTATTTCGATGCAAGCTTTATTTTTAAAAAGTTTTAATTTGTTTTTTTCGCTAGAAACAATCTTTTCAAGTTGTTAATTGCGAAGTAATTCACTTGCATAATTTATATTACATTGTTATTTCGTTAAATTCAAGCATCAAATTTACACTTTATTAACCTTTTTAACAAATTCTATAAGTTGTGTTCGTCTATGTGTTTCGACGACTTTTTTATAATATCAAGTTATATAGAGAACGTCAACGATTTATTCAAACAAATATGTATATTATTTCACTTTAAAAGCCACTATATATCATAATAGAAAATATGCTATACTTTATCAGTATTAAATAGTGTGGAGGGAATAGAATTGAAGCTATTTCGTAAAAAACCTACTAGTAAAATAAATAGAATAAGATCTTTTGCATTAGGATTAATCTTCTTAGGAATGATAATAATGTATATAGGTGTATTCTTCTTTTACTATTTCAAGAGTCAAATTGTTTTTAGTATTTTCTTAGTACTTGGTATGCTGGCATTAGGATTATCATTTATTGTTTATTTCTGGATTGGGATGCTTAGTTCGAGAACAATACAAGTTAAATGTCCAAACTGTGATCAATATACTAAGATGTTGGGTCGAGCAGATATCTGTGCAAATTGTAATCAACCTTTAACTCTAGATAAGAACTTAGAAGGAAAAACTTTTAATCAAGATTACAACAACAAACGTAAATCTAAGAAGTTAGAAGAAGCCGAACAGGATAATAATACTGAAGAACATAAATAAAAAAGCTAAAGACCTAAAGTCTTTAGCTTTTTTATTTGTTTTTATTTTTACTTTGACATTCCGGACAAACACCATATATTTCCATTCTGTGGTGTGTAACAGAAAAACTTGTTACATGTTGAGCTAGTTGTTCAACTTCATCTAATCTCGGATAATGGAAATCAGTAATCTTTCCACATTGATCACAAATGATATGATAATGGTTGTGTGTTTCAAAATCAAAACGACTTGATGCATCACCATATGTTAATTCTTTAACAAGTCCAGTTTCTTTAAAAACTTTCAAGTTATTATAAACTGTAGCAACACTCATATTTGGAAATTGTGGTGAAAGTGACTGATAAATTTCATCAGCTGTAGGATGACTATCTGCTTCTATTAAATATTGAAGAATAGATTGACGTTGTGGTGTTATTCTTACGCCTGTACTTCTCAATGTTCCAATCGCATCTTCTAATAAATGTTCAACATCTTCTGTACTATGCTGCATCCTTTCACCCACCTTCTAATTTATAATGATTATTATTTATAATATAGCCCCTATAACAGTGCTTTGTCAAACAATTAATCAATATCCTGACTGAATATTCACTTCATTATTTAACTCGCTATTATCATTTTCTATCATTTTATTGAGATTTTCTATTAATATATCTGCACATCTCTCCATATTACGATTGTCATTACCCGTGATGTGTGGGGTTATCGTAACATTTTCCATATCATATAGCTTTGAATCCTCCGGCAGTGGTTCAATTTCAAAAACATCTATAGAAGCATGTCGTATTTCTTTATTTTCTAATGCTTTTACTAACACATCTTCAGAGACTACAGTTCCTCTTCCTACATTAATAAAGTGTACATCATCATTCATAGATTTGAAGTCTTGTTCATCTAATAAATGTACCGTGTTATCTGTTTCAGGTAATACATTCACAATAAAGTCTGCTTTATGATAAACTTTACCTCTTTCTTCTATAGAATATACTTCATCAAATTCATCTACTTTGTGACCTGTTGTATTTATACCAATCACATTCATATTAAATGCTTTCGCAATACGTGCAGTTCTTTCAGGAATTTTGCCAGTCCCTAAAAATAGGATTGTCTTATTATAGATAGAACCGGGATTTAACTTATGTTTAAATTCATGGTTCTTTTGCGCTTCATATGTTTCTTTAAATAGTTTTATATCATTAAATATGTAACCAAAAATAAACTCTGCAATTTGAATTGCGTGTACGCCTCTAGCATTTGTTAATTTAATTCCTCTTTTGTCGATATAATCGAGTGGTAAATTATTTACACCAGTAGCAAACCACGCTATCAATTTTAAGTTCTTGCATTTATCTAAAAAGGTTTCATCTACTTCGCTATGATAAGCTACCAATACATCCGCTTCTTTTAATACATCATTATCAGCTAATTCTGGATGCTTATAGAAAGTAAATTCAACTTTAGGAAATGCATTTACTAATCTTTCTTCTTGATCCTTCAATTTCATCAAAGCAACTACCTTCATTTATATCATTCCTTCAAAAAGTTTTTTAAGTCTTCTATTTGTGTTTTAACTTTAACTTTTTCAATAACATGTATTACTTTATTATCTTCATCAAGAACAAATGTAGTTCGAACTATCCCCATTGATTCTTTACCAAAAGATTTTTTCAGTTGATATACACCAACCTTTTCAGATAATTGATAATCTTCATCTACTAACAAATCAAAATTTAGGCTATGTTTGTTTGAGAAATTAGAATGTTTCTTCTCACTGTCCCCACTTATACCATATACTTTAGTATTCAATTCATTAAAATCTTCTAAATTATCTCTAAAGTCACATGCTTCTGTAGTACATGTAGGTGTATTATCTCTTGGGTAAAAATACACAATAGATTTACTGCCTTTTAAGTCTTCACTAGATATTGTTTCACCATTTTGATTCTTTAAATTAAAATCTGGAAATTTGTCACCAATTTTTGTCATCATATACACTCCTTATCAACGATAGATACTTAATTTTATGATACGATATATATGAAAATAATTAAAACAAAAGAGGTTGATAAAATGGATTTTAAAAATAGTGAATATTTACAGACACTTTCTGATGAATATATTTTAGGTGGCGTTAACTCCCCTTCTCGTTCATATAAAGCGGTCGGTGGTGGAGCACCTGTAGTTATGAAAAAAGGGAAAGGCGCTTATTTATATGATGTAGATGGAAATAAATTCATAGATTATTTACAAGCTTATGGCCCTATTATAACAGGCCATGCTCATCCTCATATTACTGAAGCTATTAAAGGAGCAGCAGAAGATGGCGTACTACTAGGTACACCAACTGAATATGAAATTACATTTGCTAAAAAGCTACGTGAAGCTATCCCTTCATTAGAAAAAATTAGATTCGTCAACTCAGGTACAGAAGCTGTAATGACTACAATAAGAGTTGCGCGTGCATATACAAAAAGAGATAAAATTATAAAATTTGCTGGTTGTTATCACGGTCATTCAGATTTAGTACTAGTTGCAGCGGGTAGTGGTCCAGCTCAATTAGGAACGCCTGATTCCGCAGGAGTACCAAAAAGTGTAGCTCAAGAAGTAATAACAGTTCCTTTCAATGACATTGAATCATTTAAAGAAGCAATGGAACATTGGGGCGACCAAGTTGCTGGTGTTCTAGTTGAACCTATTGTAGGTAACTTTGGTATGGTTGAACCTAAAGAAGGTTTTTTAGAAGCTGTAAATGATATTACTCACGAACATGGTGGCTTAGTTATTTACGATGAAGTGATTACAGCATTTCGTTTCCATTATGGTGCAGCTCAAGACTTACTGGGCGTATACCCTGATTTAACTGCTTTTGGTAAAGTAATTGGTGGTGGACTACCAATCGGCGCTTATGGCGGTCGACAAGAAATCATGGAACATGTTGCACCTTTAGGTCCAGCTTATCAAGCTGGTACAATGGCTGGTAATCCATTATCAATGAGAGCAGGAATTGCATTATTAGAAGTTCTTGAACAACCTGATGTATATGATTATTTAGATAAACTAGGTAAACAATTAGAAGATGGTCTTCTAGAATTAATTGAAAAACATAATGTTAAAGCTACAATTAATCGTATTAAAGGTGCTTTGACTATCTATTTCACTGATGAAAAAGTTGAAAATTACATTCAAGCTGAAAACACAGATGGTGAGAAGTTTGCTAAATTCTTTAAATCTATGCTAAATCAAGGTATCAATTTGGCTCCATCTAAATATGAAGCATGGTTCTTAACAACTGAACATACTGAAGAGGATATAAAAGAAACTATAAAAGCAGCAGATATCGCTTTATCTCAACTATAAACTTGAAAATTGTTTAAAAACAATGTATAACCTATATATATAATAGACTTGTGAATAAAGTTACAAGCTTTCTTCGACAACAAAAAGGAATGGTTCTATGAAATTTGGGGCAAGAATATTTAAGACAGGTATCGCAATTGTCCTTGCTATATTTCTAGCAAATTTACTACCAGGTTCAGTCATGCTTACTTCCATAGCTGGGGTTACAGCAATGGTAGCTATGCAACCAAGTGTTTATCGATCATTTAAAACAGTAGTAGAACAATTTCAAGGTAATATCATTGGTGCGGTTACTGCCATTACCATATTCTCTATTTTTGGTAACAATGTAGTCTTTATTGGTCTTACTGCGGTTATTATTATTTCAATACTTTATAAATTTAATTTACAACACGTTTCTAATTTAGCCGTTGTTACAGCTTTAATCATACTTGGGCATCATGAAGGCGACTTCTATATTTCTGCATTCTACAGATTTGCTCTCGTTATGATAGGTGTATCAAGTGCATTCATAGTGAATTTTGCTTTTCTACCACCAAAATTTGAAACTAAAATGTATTATAACTCTTTAAATATCTCTACAGATATATTTAAATGGTTCAGATTAGTATTAAATGGTACAACAGAATTTCATTACGTTAAACAAGATTTAGAAAATATTAGAACTCGTATTGTAAAGTTAGAACAGTTTTATCTTTTCTATAAAGAAGAGAGAGCTTATTCTAAGAAAAAAGCATTTGCTCAAATGCGCAAAAAGGTGCTATTTAAAGAAGCTATCATGGCAACTAGGCGAGCCTATGAAGTATTGAGAAAAATGAATCGGTATGAAAATGATATTCATAATTTAGATGATGACTTTAAAGTACAAATGAAATTTGAATTAGATGAATTGATGGCATTACATGAACAAATACTCGTTCGTATCTCACAAAAAGCAAAACACGAACTCGATAATGTGCCTGATCATCTAGTAGAACCATATAAAGAAGAGCTAATGGATATTTTCATTAAAGAAATCACAAGTAACCCTGATCAAGATGATTATGATATAGAAAACATAATGCAAGTCATTTCAGCAATGTTGGATTACAAATCTAGTATTTTACATTTAGATAGACTTTCATCAAGTTACTTTAAATTCCACCCTGAAGATAGTGATATAGAAATTGCTGAGGAAGATTTCGATTTATAAGTTTGACTGGCAAAGCTACAATATTAACACTTATCTTAAAAAGAGACGGAGACACTTTTATGTCTCCGTCTCTTTTATTATATTGCTCTTTTTTCATTATATAAAGATTTTTTATACTGTATACCATTTAACACGTGCCCATTATAACTTCTATAGAGTATATGTTTTTCTTCTATTTGATTCGGACTTTTAACTCCAACTGCAGCTGCTAAATTAAATAATCCTTCATGCAAGCTTACAATATAATTCGACACTCTATATTCTTTCTCTGATACGACTAATGCTGTTTCTTTTTTAGGGTCAGTAGTTGCAACACCAACCGGACAATTATTAGTATGACATTGTTGTGCCATGATACACCCTACATTAATCATCAAACTTCTTGCAACATTGACTAAATCTGCGCCTAATCCTAATGCAATAGCAATTTGATCAGGTGTAATTAATTTACCTGAAGCGAATACTTTTACTTTATCTCTAATTCCGTTGTTTTTGAGTTCTAGGTCAAGCAGTGGTAAAGCAGTAAACAGTGGTAATCCTACTGTATCCGTCAATTCTTGAAAAGTTGCCCCTGTCCCACCTTCACTACCATCTACTGTAATGAAATCAGGAATGATTCCACTTCTTGACATTTCGCTTATCAAATCTTTTAAGTCTTCTATATTACCTACTACGATTTTAATTCCTACAGGTTTTTCAGATAGATTTCTTAACTTATCAACAAATTGTAATAGCTCTAGGTTATTATGTAGAAATTCAAATCTATTTGGTGAGTTAACAGTTTCATATGGCGTCACGTTTCTAATTTCAGCAATTTCTTTCGTTATCTTCTTGCCATCAATATGCCCGCCTCTTGTTTTTGCACCTTGAGCTAATTTTAGTTCAAAAGCTTTTACTTGTTCTATTTTAGATTTCTCTATAAATTCATCCTCATCGAAGTTACCTGCTTTATCTCTTACTCCGAATAATCCCGGGCCAATTTGAAAAATGATGTCACAATTTCCGGATAAATGATGGTCACTTAAACCACCTCCTCCTGTATTCATCCAAGAACCGCTTCTTGCTAAGCCTTTAGATAATGCAGTTATAGCATTTTTACCAAGTGCACCGTAGCTCATCCCTGATTGGCCTACTAATCTATTTACTACAAAAGGATGCTTTAATTCTGGACCAATTACCATTTCATTAGTTTCCGTTAATTTATAAGGTTCTACAGTTTTTTTAACTTGTGACTCTTTTCTATCAAATAACCCTTCATTATCAACATTGTAAATATAAGTAGACATCATATCTTTTTGATTTATTTCTAATTCATCAACATCTATAGGAAACATAGAATTTTGAATATAAAAACCTGGTTCTTCAAATTGTCTCTTAGAACCAAAACTTTCTATTCGACTCTTATATTTACCTGGCATTACCATATTTAAATATTGCTTTCTAGAAAATGGTTTGCCATCGTTATCATTTAATATTAGATATTGTCTTAATTCTGGCCCAACACTTTCTAAAAAGTATCTTGCTCTCCCTAGTAAGGGATAATTTCTTAATACGCTATGATGTTTTTGTCTTTTGTCTATTATATAAAGTGTTACCCCCGTGATTAACAATCCAATTATAATAACAAAAAATAATATGTTCACAATTAATTGTAATACACTTAGAAAAGTCATAAAAATTCCCCCTCTTTTCTACTATGATAACTTAATAATATCATAGTTAGATAGAGGGGGATGTAATTTTACTCGAAAGATTGTATATTGTATAAATTGAAGTAGCTGCCTCTAGCTTCCATTAACTCTCTATGCGAACCAACTTCTTCAATATTTCCATTTTGTATAACGACTATTTTATCTGCATGCGTAATTGTTGAAAGTCTATGCGCAACAATTAAAGTCGTTCTTTCAGCGCTTAATATTTCAAGTGCATCTTGAATAATTTTTTCACTTTCTAAATCTAACGCACTTGTCGCTTCATCTAGAATCAGTACAGGTGGGTTATTTAAGAATATTCTCGCAATAGATACACGTTGTTTTTGTCCACCTGAAAGTTTAACACCACGTTCTCCTACTTCTGTTTCATATCCATTAGGCAATGACATAATAAAGTCGTGAGCATTAGCTTTTTTACTTGCTTCAATGACTTCATCTTCAGTCGCGTCTGGTTTACCTAATAATATATTTTCTTTAATTGAATCCGAGAATAAAATATTATCTTGTTCAACCATGCCTACTTGATGACGTAAGCTCTCTGTTGTGAAATCTTTAACGTTATGTTCATCTATCATAATTCTACCTTCTGTTACATCATAAAATCTAGGTATCAAACTAATTAATGTAGATTTACCGCCGCCACTCATGCCCACAAATGCGACTGTTTCACCTTTATTAATATTTAAATTAATTTGATGTAACACTTCATCGTCATATTCATTATATTTAAATGAAACATTTTCAAATTCAATATCACCATTCGTAATTTTAATGGGTTCGGCGTCTTCTGTATTTTTAACATCGTATTTTTCATCAAATAAATGAAAAACTCTGTCCATAGAAGCAATACTTTGAGTTAACGTTGTTGATGAAGAAACTAGTCTACGTAACGGTCCATAAAGTTGTTCTAAGTAAGCAACAAATGCTGCTAAAGTCCCTACTGTTAATTGTCCATTTATAACTAAAAAGCCTCCGATACCAACTACTAATAATGGTCCTAAATCTGTAACTGTATTGATTACAGCAAATGATTTAGCGTTCCATAATGTATGTTCAGTAGCTTTCGTTAGAAAATTACGGTTACGTTCGTCAAATCTTTTTTCTTCATTTTTTTCAATAGCAAAACTTTTAATCACAGACATTCCAGAAACTCGCTCATGTAGAAAACCTTGAAGCTCAGCTAAACTTTGTGATCTTTTTCTAGTTAGCCTTCTTAACTTTCCGAAGAAGTAATAAATACTAAAGATGAATAGTGGAAAAATTGCAATTGCTGCAAAAGTTAATTTAATATCTAAAACAAACATAATACTTAATGCTATAACAATTGTTACTAAGTCTAGCCAAACATTCATAAGCCCCGTTAATATAAAATCTTTTGTCTGTTCAACGTCATTAATAACACGTGAAATTACTTCACCCGCTTTGTTGTTCGCATAAAATCTTGAACTCAAAGCCTGTAAATGTGTATATAATTTTTTACGAATATCATACAAAATCTTGTTAGATGTCCATTGCGCTAGATATTGTCTAAAGTACTCTATTGGTGGTCTTAAAACTATAAATATAAATCCCATAATTAATAGTGCATAAGTTAACTTTTCAGTTTTTTGCCCAATTGATAGTGCACCATTATTTATTACATCATCAATAACAAATTTTATTAATAATGGTAATAATAAAGGAATCCCAAATTTTAAAATCCCAATGATAATCGTACCTACAATATGCCAAGTATATGGCTTTACAAATTGTAAATACCTTTTGATCATTTTTGTTCCCCCATTCATAATATCAAAACGAAACAGCCTAGCAGATCGCTAGGCTGTATAATTTTTTCATTCTCCTGGATAATGTCTATCAATAGAATGAAATCTTTCTTGCCAAACTTTAATAAAGTCAGGCGCAAATGGTCCTTTTTTCCTTTCAATCCATTGTTGTAGAATATCAACATTTCTTCGTAGAATTGTATCAATATCTTTTGGATAATTCATTTGTTTCATATGCTGACGATATTCATCTTCATCTAAAAGATGATATTTCCCACTTGGGTACACTTTTATATCTAAATCGTAATCAATATATTTAATTGCTTCTTCATCACAAACAAATGGTGAAGAAAGATTACAATAATAATAAACACCGTCGTCGCGGAACATACAAATGACATTAAACCAATATTCAGCATGGAAATAAACAATCGCAGGTTCTCTTGTAACCCAAGTTCGTCCGTCACTTTCTGTTACGAGTGTACGATTGTTTCCACCGATAATGACATGACTCGTACCTTTAAGAATTGTTGTTTCAGACCATACACGATGTATATTACCATCATGTTTATAACTTTGAACCTTAATTACTTGGCCTTCTTTTGGTATGGATTCTTTGACCATGTTCCACACCACCTTTTAAATATTTACCAAGCTATTATATCATACTTCAATAAATAATCTAAAATAATGTTTTAGTTAAAGTAATTGATTCATTTGCGTGAAAATTTTAGTCATTGACGTAGAAAATGACAAAGTATCTTTTTCGTTTTTGTTCATCCACTTATAAGGTGGTTTAATATTTTCTTTTTGCATGTATGCCTTATATACTTTCATATTCCAAGTCATATGCGTAAATACATGTTTAGTTTGTATAACAGGTTCATTCTCTATCGTAATGACAGAATCAAGTTCATCTTCAATGGCATCAATACTTGTGTCTTGTTCAAACATTGGAAATTCCCACATACCATTTAATAATTTAGTATCTCTTTTACGTATAAGGATTTGACCTTCTCGGTTCGTAATATAAAGTACGTCATAATCAATTGTTTTTTTCTTAATTTTCTTTTTCTTAACTGGTAATTCTGAAACAACACCTTCTGCAAATGCTTCACAGTGCTTTTGAACTGGACATAATATACATATAGGCTTTTTAGGTGTACAGATTGTAGCGCCTAGTTCCATCATCGCTTGGTTAAAATCACCAGACTTTGTTTCTACGAATGGTTGCAATTCTTTTTCAAACAATTTTTTAGTTTTAGGTTGAGCAATATCAGCATCGTTACAAGTTAACCTACTCCAAACTCTCAATACATTTCCATCCACTGCCGGCAATGGATGATTATGTACGATACTCATAACAGCAGCATTAGTGTATGGACCTACCCCTTTAAGGGATTGAAAGCTTTCTGGATCATCAGGTACTTTCCCATTATATTTGTTGTGGACTTCTTTGACCGCTTCATGAAAATTTCTAACCCGTGAATAATAACCTAAACCTTCCCAATATTTAAGGACATCTTCTTCATTTGTAGTACTTAATGCTTCAATTGTAGGGAAACGCTCTATAAAAGCATTATAATATGGTCTTACAGTATTAACTTGAGTTTGTTGCAACATCACTTCACTTAACCAAATGTAATATGGATTTTTAGTTTCTCTCCAAGGCATTTGTCTTTGATTTTCATCAAACCATTTAAGTAAATCGTGCTTAAATTCATTTATTTCTAACATTTTGACACTACTTTCTGGTTAATTGCTTTAAGATTTCTATACTTATGCTATATAATATATATCATATACCTTAAAGTAAAGAGGTGAAATTTATGGATACTGGAACACATGTCGTTATGGGTGTAGCCTTAACTGGCCTTGCAACGTTAGATCCAAACGTAACACCAACGTTTGCAGCAGTTGCAACTGGTATTATGGTTGGCTCTCAAATTCCTGATATAGATACAGTATTAAAGTTTAAAAATAATGCTATATATGTAAAAAACCATAGAGGAATCACGCATTCTATTCCTTTTACATTATTATGGCCACTTATTTTATCATTTTTAATATTTGTTATATTTCCAAGTGTTAATTTATTACACATTTGGTTATGGACACAGCTTGCTGTATTCTTTCATGTTTTTGTAGATATTTTTAATTCTTATGGTACACAAGCACTCCGGCCAATTTCTAACAAATGGATACAATTAAGTATTATAAATACCTTCGACCCTATCATATTCATTACGCATTTGATTGCTATACTTTTTTGGACATTAGGATTGAATGCGGGTGTTGCATTCGGCACACTATACCTTGCACTGGCATTTTATTATGCGATACGATTCATATTACAAGATGCTATCAAGAAACAAGCTTTAAAACAAATCCAACAAGAGCATAATCCAGTGAAAATTTTCGTAGCTCCAACCATTCGTTTTATGGAATGGCGCATTGCGATACAAACTGAAACGCACGATTATGTTGGACGAAGCTACGGTCGTAACGTTTCATTTAATGATGTCTTCAAAAGACAAGCTTTCCCTAACGACCATATTATGGAACATGCTAAATTCGACAAAAATCTCAGAGCATTTTTAAACTTCAGTTCAATATATAGATGGGAAGTTACTAGAGTAGATCAACATACGACAGAATTAAGGTTCATCGATTTAAGATATTTAAAAAATGGCCATTATCCATTCGTTGCGATACTACTACTAGATGACGATATGAAAGTCACAAGTTCATATATCGGTTGGGTCTTTACAGAAGAAAAATTAATGAAAAAATTAGAAGTATAATTAATATATGACACGAGAAAGTTCAGCATATAAAAAATCCCCTTTCAAAGTTTTCAACGTTTAAGTTGCATACTTTGAAAGGGGGTTTTTCTTCAGTTTAATCTTTAAAATATTTTACTTTATCTGCTCTATTAACATTTATCCAAGCTAAATACACAATACCTAATTCAAAATAAAATAATATGTGATAAGGTAAATTGGTTACAGAAGCATTCCCTAAAATCATTGTCTGTTGGAAACCATTAATAATATAAAATAATGGATTTAACTTGAGTACATTTACCCAAACAGCATACATATTATTCGGGACATATAAAACTGGCACGATGAATAATAATATGATTAATAAACCAAATACAATAAATCTCGTTTTATAGAAATATTTTCCCAGCAAACCAATGATGGATGCTAATGGAACAAGTAAAATATATGCCATTACTAAATAATAGAAAAATCCTAAATGATTAATATCTATTATTTCAGACATGTTTGTAGATACCATACCTGTAATTGTAATAATTATAAGAAACATTAACATTGCTAAAAATACTTGGGCAGATGTCCCAACATAATAAGGAACAGATAACCTATTGTATAATGCCCCTTGCTTTCTTACAGTTTTCTCAGCGTGAAATAACGATAAAAATATCCATATATAAGCAAAAAATCCTACAAGTCTAAAGAATGAAGTTGATCGTTGTATATCTATTGTATCTCGTATCAACAGTTGTCCAAATGTTAAAATAAGCAATAATAACATTATACCAAACGCTGATAAATAGTACTTGTAATGATAACGAACTTCAAAGAAGCAATATTTGATCATATGTGGAAAATGCTTGATGTGTTGTTCAAATAATTCGTTCATATTAACCTCCTATAATCGAATAAAGATCCATTTGTTTGCTTTCAAGTCTGCTACCATATACCCGTCTCTTGATTTAACGACCCAATTATCACTAGAAATATTATATTTTTTGATGAGTTTTTCTTTATTTTTAATATCAAATGTAAAGCCAATTAATTTATTATCGCTGTCAAAAATCATATGGACTTTTTGACCTTCCATTTGCTCATTAAACCTATTTTCATTTTCTGGTCTGATAGTCTCAGATACTTGTTTATGGCTTTTATGCATAAAACTATTATAAAAATCAATATAATTTAAATAATTATCATCCACATAATCTTCTAATTCAGACCAATTTTTTTCTTCGTATAAGCCTGCTGGATTAAAGAAGTATAAATTATTTTTATTTGTTGTATAAGCTTGTCTGTCTATTTCTAGTCTATATTTAGATTCATTTTCACCAGTGACATCTAGGAAACTATATTGAGGAAGTTTATAATTTTTATCTTTAGATGATGATTGTACTTCTGTATCTTCTTTTAACGATAATATATATGCTGATTTGTCTATGTATTCAGGCTTACTGTTCGTAGCAATAACTTGTTTAGTTGTATCTTCTTTATTAGAACTTAAATTTCCTACATCCAAGAACATGAATAATGCTGCTAACGATGCGCCAATAAGGAAAGTCGTACCGTAAAATAACATTTTTTCTATAGATTTAGGTATTTTACCGTATTGATATTTGCGCATTCTTTTATAACCTTCACCTTGTGCAACTGGTAACTCTTGCTGTGATATTCTCCATTTCAAATCATATAACGACTTTTGTTCTTTGTCATAAAGTTGATTATACTTTTTATAATAATCTCTATAGTGATTTAAAACTTCTTTCACTGTACCTTCTTTTCTAACTTGACCGTATGTTAACCAAATTAAATAGTTGCTCATTTTCTCTATAGAATGAACATGATCATCTATCAATACTGCAGCTCTATCATTTTCTTTCTGTTCTGTTAAAAAATCATGAAATTTTTGTTGAAATGATTCATTTAAATATTGAATGATATTTGTAAAAATCGCTACAGTAGGTTTCATATAATTACTAATACCAATAAGTAATTGAGCATACTCACTTTGGGTAATTTCTTGGCATGTAGAAGTACCTTTATCTTTTAGCTCTGCAAAATCTAAAATCTCATCTTGTAACTTAGATATGTTTTTAGCACTAACCTTTGATAAACTTAGCGTTCTTATAATCAATTCATTTAAAGTTTGAAAATCATTTTCTTTATGCGAAACATCAGCAAGAAATGTTTGTTCGTTATTGGTTACTTTACCTATGTTGGGCGATATTTCCTTTGTCATTAATCTGCTGATTAATTCTTTACCTGATTCATCATCGCCTATTATGCCAAGTACTTCACCACGATATAGATGTACCGTCACATTCTTCAAAATAATTTCTCTATCTAAACGATTTAATTTGAACAAAGATATAATTTTATTCTGTTTTTTAGTTTTGTAATAATATTTTGTTGCATTAACAACTCTTACTAATATTTGCTGTGTCATACTGCACCACCATTATAGTTGTAGAAGACTAACTGGAATGCCTTCTTCAATTTTTGAACCTTTTAATCTAAAGCCCCACGCAAACACACCATTAATTCTTTCAACTTTAAAGTAACTGCGCGTCTCACCTATTAGTCCATAAACCTTTCCTGTTTCTATCTTAGATGTATCAACAAGATAAGCTTCTGCAATTAAAGCTTTTCTTTTATAAACTTCGTATTCATTTAGAATACCCATCGCTTCAGCTTTTCTCATTTTTTCTCTATAATCCGCTATTACTGTGTTTAATTCGTATTCTGTCATTTCTACAAATTTTTTATCTTCACTCATCTACAATACCACTTTCTCTTAATTTGTCATTAATCATATCAAATGTATAGCCTTTTCTCGCTAATGCTTGAACGACATGAGTTTTTAGTTCATATCCATTATATTTCTTTTGATATTTATTATATACCTTTTCTAAATCTTTCATCAAAATATTTTCAACATCGTCAGAAGTTGGTTCTATATTTAAATCTGTTAAATGCTCGTTAATAAGCGAAAAAGCATATCCTCTTTGTTGTAGCGTTTGTACGATAGATTGTTTTAACCTATTTGGTGGCTGTTTCTTTTTACTCATAATTTTATTTGCAATATTTATAATTCTATCATCAGACATTTCTTCTTCAAATTTTGATTTATATTTTAATATTAAATCATTTGATAGTCCTTTTTCTTTAGCTACTCTTTCAAAATGATCTGGACCTTTATCAGTTGTTTTTAAAATTGTATTTTTCAAACTTTCAATATAATCTTCGTGATTAATATAGCGATTGTTTTTACAGTAATCAATTACATCTTTAACTAAATCGTAACTGTACTCTTTGTCCGTTAAATATTGTTCTACTTCTAGTTCCGTTCTTTTTTTATGGGATAGATATTTAATTGCTTGATTTAAAGCTTGTCTATATTGATCATAGTCTTTAATTTTTTGAAGTTGTTCTTTCGTAACTTCCATATCTTTTCTTAAATTAAAATATATATACGTAGCTTGATCAATACCCATCTCAAATTCGTTGTTAATAAATAAATTTAGCCGTTCTTTGTTTTTCTTTTGTACTTCTAATTTAGTGATTTTCAGCAAATTGAATCCCTCCACATTTATATATAGAATACAATAAAACACACTGAGTTTAAAAGTTTAATCACTTAACCCAGTGTGCTTTGTTATTGGTTTAATTCATTTATAGCTTGTGTATATTGACTATCTGTAATATATTTTTGTTGTTTCATTTTCTCTAATGTTGATTTAATCCTTGTTACATAACTATCACTAATGTTATTAATATCGAAATTTGATGGCGCATTAACAACGCTTGCTAAAATTGCACTTTGTAATACTGTAACTTGTGGTAAATAAGGATTATTTTTATCTACTGTAGCGCCAAAATAATAATTAGCCGCTTCTTCTATAGTATAATTGTTTCCTCCGAAATATATATTATTAACATAAAAACTTAGTATATCATTTTTATCATAAGTATCTTCTACTCGCTTAGCTACAAACATTTCTTTTACTTTACGCGTCATTTGAGTTTCGTTCGTATAAAAATAATTTTTGACGACTTGTTGTGTTATCGTACTACCACCTTGTGTCAATTCACCATTTTTTAATGATACTACTAAAGCTCTTGATACACCTCTTAAGTCTATACCCTCATGATCATAGTACCGTTTATCTTCTACGGCAACGAATGCATTTTTCGTATAATCAGGCATATCTTCAACTTGAACATAAGATGGTTTATCTTCTATTTTTGTTAATTCATCTACGTCCGATGTTCTTGACCACATATACATAACTGCGATATAGAACGCGATAACAAGTATGATTAATATAGCTAAAAATCCAAATAATTTGGACACTTTTTTTCTTTTTCTAGGTTGTATAGGTTCTTGATAGTAGTGTTGATATCTTCTATATTGAACTTCTTCTTCAGAATTTGTTTGAGAAATATCATTTTTCTTATTTTTAAATAGCCCCATCTTTGCGCTCCCTCATTCGTATTTCTTTTATTATTATATCTTGTAATAAGTATTTTAAACACTGGTTTTTACTTAAAAACAAGAAAATCAGTCCGGAGACTTACTTTTACGTATTACTTTTAGCGTATTTGGGTATATATATTAGTATATGCAAACAAGGAGGAATAATGAATGGCAAAAATAAAAGCAAATGCAGCACTTGTACAAGTTTTAAAAAATTGGCAGATTGACCATGTGTATGGAATACCTGGTGATTCAATAGATAAAGTTGTTGATGCTCTTAAAACAGAAGAAGAAGCGATTAAATTTTATCATGTGAGACATGAAGAAGTCGCTGCACTTTCCGCTAGTAGTTATGCTAAGCTAACTGGAAAAATAGCAGTAGCTCTAAGTATAGGCGGACCAGGAGCAATCCATCTATTAAATGGTATGTATGATGCCAAAATGGACAACGTGCCTATGCTTGTATTAGCTGGTCAAACAGACTCAGACAAATTGGGAACAAAATTTTTCCAAGAGGTTGATTTACCAGCATTATTCGAAGATGTTGCCGTTTATAATAAACAAATTGAATCAGCGGAAAACATCCACGAAACAGTTAACGAAGCAATTAAAACAGCATACGCTAAAAAAGGTGTTGCTGTACTTACAATTCCAAGTGATATATTAAGTGGAAAAATAGAAGATAAAGTTCCAAGAGAAACTTATGAATTTCAAAATTCAGTTAAATATGCTGAAGAAAGTGAAGTTCGAAAAGCAGCTGAATTAATTAATAATAGTGAAAAACCTGTTGTATTAACGGGTGTTGGAGCTAAAGATGCAAAAGATGAACTACTCGATTTCATCGATCACATTGATGCGCCGGGTGTAATCACATTACCAGCAAAAGGTATCATCCCTGATAAACACCCTAATTTCATGGGTAATTTAGGTAAAATTGGTACAAAACCAGCTTTCGAAGCTACTAAAGACGCAGACTTATTAATTTTAGTCGGTACTAACTATCCTTATGTAGATTATTTACCTGATAAAGATATACCATGTATTCAAATCGACATTAAACCATCAGTTATTGGCAATCGTTTTAATGTAGATGTTGGTTTAGTTGGCGATACTAAAAATGCACTAGATTCATTAACTAAAGAAGCTAAAAAAGTAAATGACCGTAAATTCCTTAAAGCATGTCAAGAAAACATGAGAACATGGAATAAATGGCTTGAAGAAGATAGAACAGACAATAGCATGCCAATTAGACCTGAAAGATTAATGGCAGAAATTGAAAAAATAGCTACCAAAGACACTGTTTATTCAGTAGATGTTGGTACTTCCACAGTTTGGAGTACACGTTATTTACAGCTAGACCATAATAATCAATTTATTACTTCATCATGGTTAGGTACAATGGGCTGTGCTTTACCAGGAGCAATCGCTAGTAAAATAGCAAATCCTGATAAACAAGCAATCGCAATTACTGGTGACGGTGGTTTATCTATGGTTATGCATGACTTTGTAACAGCCGTACTATATAAATTACCAATCATTGTTGTCGTATTAAATAACCAAGAGCTTTCCTTCATTAAATATGAACAACAGGCAGCTGGTGAATTAGAATACGCTATCGATTTAGGAGATATAGACTTCGCTAGATTTGCTGATAGTTGTGGTGGTATCGGTTATAACGTTTCAGATGTAGAAGATATTGCACCAACATTAGAAAAAGCAAAACGAGCAGATAAACCAGTAATCGTTAATGTAAGAGTAGATCCAGATGCTGCCCCACTACCAGGAAAAATCGTTTGGGATGAAGCACGAGGCTATGCGAAATTCGAAATTAGAACAGCATTAGAAGAAAACAGATTAGAAAAAATGCCACCATTAAAAACATTAATTAGAAGATTCTTCTAAATTAATAGTCTAATTAGAAGAGCTTAGGACATAAATCCTAACTCAAAATAAATAGCATCTCATTTCACTGATTTATTCAGTTAGAAATGAGATGTTATTTTTATATTGGCAGTAGCTGACTGTACGGGCTTGTTTATTTTTTCTTGCACGTTAGACAGACATTTCTTACAAGTATCATGTGTATTTTATATAAATTAACCTAATTTATACCGCTAACGAGCTTGTTTTATAACTCTTGCTCGTTAGAAATTGTAACGGGCTTATCTATTTTTTCTTGCACGTTAGACAGACGTTTCTTATAAATATCATGTGAAATTCATATTAATTAACCTAATTTATACCGCTAACGTGCTTGT
>NZ_JAJNIQ010000018.1:0-23031 GCF_022386395.1 Mammaliicoccus sp. J-M40 | reverse complement strand
AATGTGATTTTATATTGAATTTATTTGATATATCGCTCTAAAGGGCTAGATATTTTAGTCTTGCACGTTACATTTTCTAACGAGCTAGAGTACATAAACAAGCACGTTAGAGCTTCATTTCCCCTATTTTTAATGTGATTTTATATTGAATTTATTTGATATATCGCTCTAAAGGGCTAGATATTTTAGTCTTGCACGTTACATTTTCTAACGAGCTAGAGTTTTTAAACAAGCACGTTAGAAAGATACTATAGGAAAGCATGCACTTTCAAAATCGAATATTTTTCATTATTATTCCTTAAAGATTAGTAGTTCACCGCTAAAACATGTATAATAATACCAATAGTTAAGCGAGGAGGAAATGATATGACGAACAGTGAACAGAACCCTTTTCAAGAATCTACAATTCATGAAGAAAATAATATAAATATTGATAATCAAACATCTACTAATGATGATGAACGTTTATTCGGGATGCTCATATACTTAACGAGTCTATTTACTGCATTAATTGCACCTTTAATTATATGGTTGATTAAAAGAGATGAATCTTCTTTTGTAGATCGAATTGGTAAAGATTATTTAAACTTCTTTATTTCTTATACAATATGGGGAATAGTTGCTGGAGCACTATGTTTGATTATTATTGGCATTATTTTACTTCCAATATTAGCAATTTTAGTATTTATCTTCACCATTATTGGCGCAGTTAAAGCTTATCAAGGTGAAACTTATTTACCACCATTATCTATTCGCTTCATTAAATAGAAATAATTAAAACACTTTTTGTATAAAAAAGTGTTTTTTTTCTTTTTAAAGATAAAAGAGGCTCATTACTTTAATTATTAATCATGATAAAATAACTTGTATTCTTTTACACTCAAGAATACATATATTTATACGTCCCCTTTTTAAACATCATTTGTGCAATTCCTAAGATGGAATCGCATAATTTTTTTGTATTAAAAACTATAGTGCTTTAAAGGAGGAAATTTTTTGAAAGAAAACCTTAAAAAACCAAGAAGAAGATATATAAGTCTACCTACTCAAATATTAATTGCTTTAATATTAGGTGTTGTTGTAGGCTATTTTTTAAATGGACAAGATCAACTTATTAAATTTATACAACCAGTCGGTGATGTATTTTTAAACCTTATTAAAATGATTGTAATTCCTATTGTGTTTTGTTCATTAGCATTATCAATATCTAATGTTGGCGATATGCATACAGTCGGTAGATATGGTTGGAAAACATTACTTTACTTTGAAATCATTACAACTATTGCTATTGGTTTAGGTATTATATTTGGTAATTTATTTAAACCAGGTTTAGGATTAGATGCAGATAAATTGCCTAAAGGCGATATTTCTACATATGAAAGCACTGCTGATGCAGCAGAAAAATCTACTTATGGAAATCATATAATCGATACAATTGTAAGCATTATTCCTACTAATATATTCGAAGCTTTAGCTGCAGGAGAGTTACTCCCAATTATATTCTTTGCTGTATTCTTCGGATTAGCTATTGCTGCAATTGGAGAGAAAGGACAGCCTGTTAAGGATGTTCTTGGAGGTGCACTAGAAGCTGTATTTTGGATGATACATAGAATTCTACGCCTTGCACCATATGGTGTATTTGCTTTTATTTGTGTAACGATTATGACATTTGGATTATCTGCATTAATTCCATTAGTTAAGCTATTAGCTGTTGTTGTAGGTGCTATGATATTCTTTATTGTTGTTGTTTTAGGCATAGTAGCCAAAATTTGTGGTATTAACATTTTTTCAATTGTTCGCATATTGAAAGATGATTTATTACTTGCTTTCTCAACATCAAGTTCTGAAACTGTTTTACCTTCAGTGATGGAAAAAATGGAAAAATTCGGTGCACCAAAAGATATCGTATCCTTTGTAGTACCTACAGGATATACTTTTAACTTAGATGGTTCTGCTTTGTACCAATCTATAGCAGCGTTATTTGTTGCTCAAATGTATGGCGTACATTTAAGTCTAGTAGAACAACTTATTCTAATGTTCACTTTAATGATCACGTCTAAAGGTATGGCTGCTGTTCCTGGTACTTCTATTGTTGTATTAATTACCACTCTAGGATCGATGGGGTTAAATCCAGAAGGTTTAGCATTAATCATTGGTATCGATAGATTATTAGATATGATGAGAACGTGTGTTAACGTAGTAGGAAACGCACTCTCTACAGTCGTTATTTCAAAATGGGAAAATAAATATGACCATGAAAAAGGTCAACTATATTTAAATTCTCTAAAAAAATAACAAAAAAAGATTCGGCTTGGGGGAGCCGAATCTTTTTTATTTTAATGAATCCTGTATTTCTTTAATTTCTTCTTGTTTTAAATCAACTACAATTTCTCCGTCTTTAGTGTCTTCTTTCAGAGCTTCTTTCGCTTCTTCTGAATGGTATAGCTCAGCAACTCTTTTTAAAGTTTTATTATCTTTATCTTTTGTATTTGCAGCTATAAAGTTGATATATGGTTTAGCAGCATTTGCATCTGGGTTTTCTGAATAGATAGGGTCTTTCTTAGGATTTAATCCTGCTTTAGATGCAACACCATTATTTATAACAGCGATATCTACTTCATCTAACGCTCTAGCTGTTTGTTGAGCATCGACTGCTTTAATATTTAAATTCTTTTTATTTTCAACTATATCTTTAGGACCACCATCTAATCCAAAGTCTTTCTTCAATTTAATATACCCTGCTTTTTCTAATAATTTTAAAGCTCTAGCTTGATTAGAAACGTCGTTTGGTATAACAACTTTAGCACCGTCTTTTAAATTTTTAATATCTTTTATTTGATTAGAATAAATACCCAGTGGAGCGAACACAGTTGTTCTAATTGGTGTGATTTCTGTTCCTTTATTTGCTCTTTGGAATTGATCTAAAAATGCAAAATGTTGGAATGAGTTTAAATCAATATCACCGTCTGACAATGCTTTATTGGGAACGTTATAATCCGAAAATTGTTTAACCTCTACATTAATATCTTCTTTTTTAGCTAATTCTGCTACTTTATCCCATACAGCAGTATCATTTGAAGCGATACCCACTGTTACCTTTTTATCATCTTTTTTATCACCACATGCTGCTAATAGTAAAATTAATGTCATTAATAATGTTAATACTTTTTTCATTTTATTCGCTCCTTTTCTTATGTATATAAATAAAAATCCCTTTTAAGCTTAGCTCAAAAGGGATTAACTTTATCTGCCAAGTTTAAAACTTGATGGATTTAGCACAGTTCTCTTTATAGAGTCCGCTGCTGAGATTTCATCGGGCCATATCCCTCAATCTCTCTTGATAATTTTTATTTGATTAATTCTGATAATACCTATCATATTACTCTAAGTCAATACTTTTTTTAACTTCTTCTTACAATTTTAGACAATACATTACCTAAAGATTGGATAAGTTGTACCATAATGACTAGAATAACGACCGTAATAACAATAACAATTGTATCAAAACGTTGATAACCATAAGCTAAAGCTAAGTCACCAATACCGCCTCCACCTACTGCACCGGCCATCGCTGTAGCACCAATTAAACCGATAATAGATGTTGTTAATGCTAGAATTAAAGACCCTAGTGCTTCAGGTAATAAGAAATGTCGAATAATTTGAAACGGTGATGCTCCCATAGAATGTGCCGCTTCTATGACGCCTGAATTCACTTCTAACAGTGAGTTCTCTACTAATCTTGCAATATAAGGCGCAACATAGACTGTTAAAGGTACTATTGCTGCAGAAGTTCCAATAGATGTACCCACAATCATTTTAGTAAAAGGTACAATAGCAATAAGTAAAATAATAAACGGTACCGAACGGAATATATTAATAACTGGATTTAGCACATGATATATAAAAGCATTTGGCCAAATACCATTCTTTCTAGTTATAACAAGTAAAATACCTAAAGGAATACCAATTAATGCACCGATTACTAAAGAAACAGTAACCATGTATAGCGTTTGGTATATAGCGTCATATAGTTGAGATGAATCTAAAGATGATCCAAACATTATGCTTCAACCTCCTCATATTCAATATTTAAATCTGTTAAATACTGAAAACTATTTTGAATTGCTTCTTGTTCTCCATTCAGACGTAGTGTTAAATAACCTACTGGTGTACCTTGAATGTCTGACATTGATGCAAACAGTATATTTATTTGTACGTGGAATTTAGTGATTAAATCATTGATAATACTATGTGTCACTTGTTCACCATCTATGTATAATTTAATGTCTGTAGCAGTTTTATCTTCAGGAATAAGTTTTCTTAAGTTTGAAGATATATCTGTAGTTATCACAGTTGATACAAAGTTTTTAGCAGTTGATGTTTGGGGGTGACTAAACACATCTAATACAGGACCAATTTCAATAACTTCACCATTTTCCATAACCGCTACTTTATTGCATATTTGTTGGATAACACTCATTTCATGTGTAATTAATAATATTGTGACTCCAAATTGTTCGTTCACTCTCTTTAGCAGTTTTAAAATTGAATCTGTAGTTGCAGGATCAAGCGCACTTGTTGCCTCATCACATAATAAGATTTTAGGATCTGTAACTAATGCTCTAGCAATTGCTACTCTTTGTTTTTGACCACCTGATAATTCATTTGGATATTGTTTACCTTTGTCTTCTAAACCAACAAATTCAAGCAATTCATTCACTTTATCTTTAATGTCATTTTTATTTTTACCTTGTAAAATTAAAGGCATAGCTACGTTATTAAAAACTGTCTTTGAATTTAACAAGTTAAAATGTTGAAATATCATTCCTATATTTTTCTTAATGACTTGTAACTTTTTCTTCGAATATTTATTCACATCATGACCGTCTACTAATACTTCTCCAGATGTCTTTTCTTCTAATACATTCACTAACCTAATTAAAGTACTCTTCCCCGCACCGCTATATCCGATAACACCGAATATATCTTGCTCTTCTACTTTAAAACTTACATCTTTAAGTGCTTGTATTTCAGAATTCTTTTGTTGGAAAATTTTATTCACATTTTTAAATTCTATCATAACATTTATCCCTTCCGAATTCTTATTATTATGATAAGAATTATATTGATGTTTACCTTTAACGTCAATACCTATAATCTAACTTTTCTAAATATTCATATATCCATATTGTATTTTTTCACTTAAACACTCTATTCACATTTTCTTGATGAATTTTTATTAATGTAAGCGTTATCAATAAAATATTGACAACTTTGTGAACAATCAATAAAATGAAACTTAAGATGTATTTTTACATCCAAAAACAAGGGGGTTATAAGTATGGCTGAGCATGATTTCAAGCGTTTAGCAGCAGATCCAAAGTTTAAAGAACTTGTGAAAAAAAGAAATAACTTTATATTTCCTATATCTATATTCTTTATTTTTGCTACACTGCTATTTCCAGTATTGACTGGATATACAAATATCTTGAATAATATTGCATTTTGGAATATCTCTTGGGCATGGATTTACGCATTATTATTATTCATTATGGTATGGACTCTTGTCACTTTATATATGCGTAAAGCTAAATCTTTTGATAAAGATGCTGAAGCATTATTAATGGCGCATAGAGAGGGGCAAAACAAATGAATGTAATTGTCGTCGTTATGTTTATACTATTTGTTAGTATTACATTGTTTATTACATATTTTGCATCTAAAAGAACGCAATCAGCAAATGACTTTTATACTGCTGGAGGCGGGTTAACAGGTTGGCAAAATGGGTTAGCAATTGCTGGTGATTACTTATCAGCTGCATCATTTTTAGGTATAGCGGGTGCCATCGCATTATGGGGATTTGATGGTTTCTTCTATAGTATCGGTTATTTAACCGCGTATCTCATTGTGTTATACATTGTTGCAGAGCCTTTAAGAAACTTAGGTAAATATACTTTAGCAGATATGATTGCAGCTCGATTTGAGCTTAAAAAAGTTAGAGCAATGGCAGCAGTATCTTCCATTACCATTGTTATTTTCTATATGTTAGCTCAATTAGTTGGAGCTGGTGCACTTATTCAATTGCTATTCGGTATACCTTATACACTTGCTGTTATTTTGGTCGGTATCATGATGACAATTTATGTATTGTTTGGTGGTATGACTGCAACAAGTTGGGTTCAAATGGTTAAAGCCGTATTACTTATGATTGGTACTATTATTATTTCATTTTTAGTGCTATTACATTTTAATTTCAATCTTTCTACTATGTTTGGTGAAATGCACAATATTAAATCACCTGCTTTTAAAAGTGAATTTATCAACCCTGGCTCACAAGGTAAACCGCCTTTAGATAATATCTCACTAATTATTGCTTTACTATTTGGTACAGCAGGTTTACCTCACATACTGATGCGATTCTTTACAGTTAAAGATGCCAAAACAGCAAGATCTTCTGTAATGTGGGCAACATGGATTATTGGTATATTTTATATTTTAACGATATTACTAGGATTTGGTGCGGCTGCATTATTAACACGTGAAGAAATCATAAACGCTAACCCTGCTGGTAATATGGCAGCCCCATTATTAGCTGCAAAGTTAGGCGGAGACTTCTTAATGTCATTTGTTTCAGCCGTAGCATTTGCTACGATATTAGCAGTAGTAGCTGGATTAGTATTGACTGGAGCATCTGCTTTCGCGCATGATATTTACGGGCAAGTTATAAAAAAAGGGAAAATTAGTGAGCGTGAGCAAATGAAAGCAGCAAAATTAGCATCATTAGCGGTTTCAGTTGTATCTATTATACTAGCCTTATTTGCACAGAATTTAAATGTAGCGTTCTTAGTATCATTAGCATTCTGTGTCGCAGCAAGCGCAAATTTACCTGTTATTATATTCACAATATTTTGGAAGAGATTTAATACTCATGGTGCAATTACTGGTATAGCTGTTGGCTTAATTGTGTCACTTGTACTCGTAATATTAAGTCCAAATGTCATGAATCCAGAAGGAACAGCATTTATTACAATGTCACCAATATTCCCATTATCAAACCCTGCAATCATATCAGTTCCAGCAGGATTTATTGGTGCATTTTTAGGGACATTCTTAGGCAAATCAGAATCTCATGATAAATTCCAAGAAGTGCAAGTTAAATCAGCGACAGGCATTTCAACTTCAGATATTTCACATTAAAAATCCGTTCAGTTATGTTAAAAGAGTCTGGGACATAAATAATTGTCCCAGACTCTCTTTTTGTATTGGCAGTAGCTGACTGGTATGAGAATGCGCTTATAACAAGTTTTTTTCATACCTAGTCATCCTTGCCGAGGTGGGACTACGAAATCTTTTTAATAAAATGAGATTTCTGTCCCACTCCCTTTCTTAATTTTTAATTAGCCTATTCATAAATTATTTTAATTTCGCTTTTTGTAAAAATTTAACTTTTTTACTTAATGATTTTGAAGACATAGATTTCAGCATTTTATTTCTCATTTTTATTTTCATCGTATTGGATGCCTGTCCAGCTTTTCCAATTTTCCTAGATTTTTTAATTACTTTTCTAGTGTGCTTAACTCTTAGTTTATTGTATCTTTTTAATGCTGCATCAACGTCTTTTTCTTTTAATAAGTTGGTTAAAGTAACAGCATCTTCAATAGCTTGTCCTGCTCCTTGCCCCATATTTGGCGTCGTTGCATGAGCTGCATCACCTAATAATACTACTCTTCCTGAAATGAATGATTTTAATGGTGTAAGGTCATACATATCATGGTGCAAAATACCAAGTTCTTCTTGAGCGTCTAATACATTACGTACTTCATCAGGATATTGATTAAAATATGCTTGAAGATGAGGCTTTTCGAATGATTTAAACTGTAAATCGTTCTCTTTGGCATTCATTGTACAGAACCAATATAATTCGTCATCCTTTAAAGGTACAATTCCAAATCTACCTTTATGTCCCCAATATTCTAATGCAGTAGTTCGATCAATATTCAAGTTTTCATTTACAACGCCTCTGAAACAAGTATACCCTGCGTATTTAGGTTCAGATTTTGGTTGAATTTGTTTCCTAATATTTGAATTCAAGCCATCTGCTGCGATAACTAAATCAGCTTCTGCTTCTTGCCCATTTTCAAAATATAACCTTATATTATCTGGAGTTTGTTTAAATTCTTTTAATTTATAATCTAAATTTATACGTTCTGGAGGTACATGTGTTTTTAATATTTCATGCAAAACACTTCTATGAATTGTTATATTTTGTTCCTCATCTTGGTTCATTTTTAAAGTGTTTAAAAATGAATCTAAATTAGTTCGAATTTCGATTTTGTTAAGGGCTTGTCCTTCTTGTTCAATTGCATATGTCATTTTGTAAGGCTTTAATGCTTTTAGTACATTGCTTCCAATGCCTATCCCAGCACCTACTTGATTCAAGTCATTTCTTTTTTCATAAACTTGTACATCATGCCCCGTTTGATAAAGTAAACCAGCAGCAGTTAAGCCACCTATTCCCCCACCAATTACTGCTATTTTCATTTTGTTCACTACTTTCTTTAAAATAAAAATCTTTACTTCTCAATTATAATTAATATAACTATATTTTAACATGAAGTCATTACGATAAATAACCCCAGTTCAATTAATAAACCCCAAAAGTTAAATTATTAGTAACTTTCGGGGTTCTTATTATCAATATCAAGAACTAGAGTTATCTATTATTTATAATAATCTTTATATATTTCAGCTTTCTTTAAATCATGTTTATCATAATAACTTTCCATAATCTTACCAATACTCGTCGCCCAGTTCACATCAGTCGCATATAAATGCTGTCCTGGATTGTAAGGATTCCACCTCATTTTGTATAAAGTATCTTGTCCATTATCTAGATAATCTTTCCTTACAAATCTTGCGCCACCATCTATTGCTTTTTCAGGTGAAGTCCAACCCTTCTTACGCGCATAACTGCTTCCTGTTTCAACTGCGTCTTGATCAAAAGCACCAATGCCATAAAAGTTATAAAAAGTTTTTCCATTGGACATTTTAACACCGCTAGCCAACTCAGAATTGCCGTTTCCAGTTTCTATGAAAGCATGACTTAATAAATAAATAATATTAATATTATACTTATCTTGTGCGTTTAAAAATGCTTTTTCTTTACCTTTCAAAACACCTTTATCTTTTAAAATATCTTTAACTTGTTTTTCAGATATATCAACTTTTTCAGATATATCCATGAATTGTAAATCTGTTTTACTCTTATCAATATCCATATACTTATCGATATCTTTCTTATCTGCATACACAAATTTATTATCTTTTTGTGTCACAGCTGGTGAATCACTCTTTGTCTGAATTTCCAAAGCTTCTTCATAAGTATGTGTTTGATGATTCTTGAAAAAAGGAGACTCGAAAATAATTAATAAAATAATAAATACAAATATAATAATGAGTCCTAATATTAGGGTGAATCTATCTTTCAAAAAGTTAATGATTCTCACACCTTTTCTTTTAATATAAGCATATTACGTTATAAACTTATCTTAAAATATAACAAATATCAATAAAACCGTTTATTTTATATTTTTAAATAATATAAAAATAGAGTCCAGAACAATTATTTATGTCCCGGACTCTCCTTCATTTCATTATTCTTCTCTGCTCATACCTTTTAAGAAATTCAACAGCATTGTTATACTGCTATTTATTTCTGGGTCTTTTAATGCGCCTAATAAATCTTTAACTGAAGTTTTATTATTCGAATTGGCTCTATTTGCTACTCTCATTCCGTTATTTATCTTTTTCACAAATACAGAAGCTTCTTCTAAATCTAAATCTCCAAACATAAACAATACGTTGCCTATATTATCTAATATACCTTCATACTGTTCTTTATTTAATTCTGTTACAATGTTCCCCGTTATAACTTTTCTTTGAACGATAGCTGCATGTACAGCATCTAATGCTTCTGCTTTTTCTAAAGCATCGAGTATATCTATTCCTTTTTCAATAGCAATTTTTTTATCGCTCAATCTTTCTTGCAGGATTTTCATATCCTTTTCAATTTTGTATTCTTTCGGCTCTTCCATTCGTTTAATGACTCTAATTCTCTCACCCATTATAATTCGCCACCTTTATTTGGGAATGTATAATCTGGTCTTTCCCATTTATCTTGAACTCTAACACTGATTTGTGGATTTCTCGTACCAAATCTATAATTGTGTTTTGGTATTGGCGCACGACCATTTTTTGTAATGACTTCAAGCTTTGCATAGTTATCTTTATATGCTGGTGTATTCGTATCCTTATCAACGTCACTATCTGTAACAAAGTTTGGTGCACCTTCGTTTTGGTCGTTCAATGGAATGTAAATATGATTACCTGACACTCTATCTGTAACTTGTACATTCAATTCTGTTGTACCAGCTTTAGATGTGACTTTCACTCGTGCACCGCTTTCTATACCATGTTCTTCTGCCAATTCTTTTGAAATTTCACAGAAATTCTTTGGTAATTTATAAGCTAAACCAGGTACTTGATATGTCATATTACCTTCGTGGAAATGTTCTAATACTCGCCCATTATTAACATGAAGTGACATTTCTTCAGTCTTTTTAGATTCTACATTGAATTCTAATGGGTACAATCTCGCCCTACCATCAGGGAAATGGAATTGCTCAGTATATAGTAATGGTGTATCAGAACCATCTTCATTCATCGGCCATTGTAAACTATTATAACCTTCTAATCTATCGTATGTTGCGCCTCTTACTAACGGCATTAAACTTTGTGCTTCAAACCAAATTTCACTAGGATGTTTATAATCCCAGTCTGCTCCTAATGATTGAGCAATCAATTGAATAATTTCCCAATCTGGTTTGGAATCTCCAAGCGGATCTAATGCTTTATTAATTCTTTGAATACGTCTTTCAGTATTCGTAAATGTCCCATCTTTCTCTAATGATGGTGACGCGGGTAAAACAACGTCTGCAAATTCTGCTGTTTTTGAGAAGAATAGATCCTGCACAACTAAGAAGTCTATTTTTTCAAAAGCAGATCTAACATAGTTAAGGTTAGCATCGACTACCCCTGTATCTTCACCTTTTATATATAGTGAACGTAATTCACCTTCATGTATACTATCTATCATTTCATGATTGTCTAATCCAACTTCACTATCTAACTCTACATTCCACGCTTTTTCAAATGGTTGACGTATTTTTGCATCAGTAACATCTTGATAACCAGGTAATGTATTAGGCATACTGCCCATATCACTACATCCTTGAACGTTATTATGTCCTCTTAATGGATAAGCTCCTGTTCCTGGTCTCATATAGTTACCAGTCACTAGTAAAAGGTTAGATATAGCTGTACTTGTGTCACTACCTACGCGATGTTGTGTTACACCCATAGCCCAACAAATTGAAACGGCTTCTGTTTGAACAATTTCTTTAGCAAGCGCTTTTAAATCATCTTTACTAATACCTGTTCTTTCTTCAGCATATTCGAGCGTAAATGGTGCCAAACTCTCATAGTATTCATCAAAATCATTAACATATTCAGAAATAAAGGCTTCATTATGCCAATTTTGATCGATAATATATTTGGACAATGCTGATAACCATACTAAATCTGTCCCTGGTGTAGGTTGATAAAACTTATCTGCACGGTCAGCCATCTCGTGTTTTCTAATATCAAACACATATAATTTTTGTCCTAGTAATTTATGCGCTCTCTTAATGCGACTTGCGATAACTGGGTGCGCTTCAGCAGTATTCGTTCCAATAGTAATAACCATATTTGCTTTCTCTAAGTCTTCAATTGAACCTGAGTCTCCACCATAACCAACTGTTCTAAATAAACCTTGAGTTGCTGGAGATTGGCAATAACGGGAACAGTTATCTACATTATTAGTACCAATTACTTGTCTAGATAGCTTTTGCATTAAATAAGATTCTTCATTTGTACATTTAGATGAAGAAATAAATCCTAATGCATCTTTACCGTATTCGTTTTTGATTTCAGAGAATTTCTTACTAACAAGTTCAATTGCTTCTTCCCATTCTACTTCTTGGAAATAACCTTCTTTACGTACAAGTGGTTTTAATAAACGGTCTTCTGAATTGACGTAATCCCAAGCAAACTTACCTTTCACACATGTTGAAATGTGATTAGCTGGAGAATCTTCATGTGGTAATACTCTTAGAATTTCTCTACCTTTAGTCCATACGTCGAATGAACAACCCACTCCACAATATGTACAAACTGTTTTTGTCTTTTCGATAGTTTCTTCACGCATTGCCGCTTCAGAATCTGATATAGCAAACAATGGTCCATATCCTGTTTCTGCCTTTTTAGTTAACTCTATCATTGAACGCAGTAGACCAGGTTTTTGGTCCGTCATATAACCTGCTTGTCCGAGCATGTCATTTTCCATTAATGCGTTACAAGGACACACTGTGACACATTGTCCACAGTTCACACAACTTGACTCATCTATTGCTTTATCATTATCCCAAATTACTCTTGGCTGTTGACGTTTCCAATCAATCGTTAAAGTTTCGTTTACTTGAACGTCTTGGCATACTTCTACACATCTACCACACAATATACATTGGTCTGGATCGTATCTATAAAAAGCACCAAAATCTTCTTCATAACCTTTAGATTTAAATGGTATTGATTGATGTTCCAAACCAAATTCGCCCATAGTATTATGAATTTCACAATCACCATTATTGTAATCACATACTGTACAATATAGTTCGTGATGCTCAAGAACTCTATCTAGTGCTTGTTTTTGTGCTGATTTAACATTTTCTTTTTGAGTATTTACAACCATACCGTTTTCAATCATTGTGCTACATGCTCTTTGAAGTTGTCCATTTACTTCAACAATACATGAATCACACGTTTCGATTGGTCCAAGTGATTCGTTATAACAAATTGATGGAACAAAAGATAACTCTTGAGCTTTTATAAAATCTAAAAGTCTCATACCTTCTTCTACAAGATAATCTGTACCATCAATTGTTAATATTTGATGTTCTTGCATATCATTGTCCCCCTCTTATTCAATTTTGCCCATAAAAGTCATATTACCCAATATTTTTAAATGACTTAATTTAATTATAATTTTACATTTTTACTAATGCAAACATTTGTAGAATTTAACAATATTAATTATCTGAAATTTCTAAAATCTTATTGCTAAGTATACGGAACTTTGCTAATCTATTGTTATTCTATTTTGAAAGAGGTTTTAGCGATGATTACATTTATTTCTTCCATTATCATATTGATTTTAGGTTATGTTTTTTATGGAAAATACATAGAGCGTGTTTTCGAAATCTATCCAGATAAAGAAACACCTGCTTATAGTAAGCAAGATAACATGGACTTTGTACCAATGCCTGCCTGGAAAGGTTGGATGATACAATTATTAAATATAGCGGGGCTTGGACCTATTTTTGGAGCAGTTTCAGGTGCATTATATGGTCCAGTCGCATTTATATGGATAGTAGTAGGATGTATTATCGCAGGTGGCGTGCATGATTACTTTTCAGGTATGCTTAGTTTAAGACATGGTGGCGCACAGTTTCCTAAACTTGTACAACATTATTTAGGTAAGTTTATTAGAGTATTTACAGATATTGTATCTGTCGTGCTTATGGTGTTAGTTGCTGCTGCTTTCGTAGCTGGTCCAGCACAACTACTTTCATCAAAAACACCTATTTCATTCTTGGTAGCATTAATTATCATATTTGCGTACTTTATTCTTGCTGCTATTCTTCCTATTAATAAAATAATTGGTCGTATTTATCCAATATTTGGTGTTATTTTAATTGTGATGGCTGTTAGCGTAGCAGTTGCGTTGATATTTAGTGGAAAACCAATTCCAGAAATTACAGTTCAAAACTTACATCCTAGTGGCATCCCAGTATGGCCCCTTCTTATGGTAACAATATCATGTGGTGCTATTTCTGGTTTCCATTGTACTCAAAGCCCTATTATTTCAAGAACTGTTAAAAATGAATCAGAAGGCAGAAAAGTATTTTATGGTGCCATGATTTCCGAAGGTATTATTGCTCTTATTTGGGCAGCAGCTGGTATGACTTTCTTTGGTGGTACTAAAGGTTTAGCAAGTCAGTTACAATCAATAGGACCAGCAGGTGTTGTAGATCAAATCTCAATTCAATTACTAGGACCTGTAGGCGGTGTATTAGCATTACTAGGTGTTATTATTTTACCGATTACTACCGGTGACACTGCATTAAGAAGTTCTAGAATGATTATAGAAGATTTTGTTAAAGATAAAGTGAGCATAAATTCTAAAGCTTTAATGATCGCTGCAAGTTTTGCTGTTGGTATTCCTGCTTTCTTTCTATCTACAATCGATTATTCATTCTTATGGAGATATGTAGGTTTCACAAATCAAATTGTCGCAACTGTCATGTTATGGGTTAGTGTGAGTTATTTACTTAGATATAATAAAGCACATCTCGTTGCTGGGATTCCAGCATTGTTTATGACAGGAGCTGTCAGCGTATATGTGTTATATGCACCAGAAGGATTATCCCTCCCTTATAACACTGCTTTAATTGGTGGCGCTGTAGTATTTATTATTGTTTCAATATTATATGTGAGAGCAATACTTAAACAAACCGAACCAATTACATCGCCAACTCAAGATTTATATACATCTTAATTCGAGATTAAATCTATCTATGCATAACTAAACTTATTCTAAGCAAACCTAGCCTGGATAATGTGTTATGTATAGATTTTTTATTTTTAAATCATGACTATCTATAGTTGAAGTATAGCTGTATGATATGATTAAAACAGTTTATAAAAAGGAGCGTATTATATGACTTTCAACGTACAAACACTTAAAAATCAAAATCCCATCATTTCTAAAATGGCAAACCATGAAGAAATTTTTTGGCAAAACCCAGACTATCAGTCCGATTCCTCGCTTCCTTTTACAATTGATGATATTAAAGATGCGGAAGCAAGATTGAGCCGTTTTTCTTCATATATAAAAACAGTTTTTCCAGAGACAAAAGAAAACAATGGAAAAATCGAGTCTCAAATTTTTTCATTAGATACATTTAAAAATATAGAATTTCCTAATTTAAAAGGTCAATTGCTTTTAAAAGGCGACCATGCCTTACCTATTTCAGGTTCTATTAAAGCACGCGGTGGTATTTACGAAGTTTTGAAATTTGCAGAAGAAACAGCTATTAAAAATACTAACTTCACTGAAAATAGTGATTATAGTATTTTAGCAACTGACCAATTCAAAAATTTATTTTCACAATATCGCATTGCTGTAGGTTCCACAGGAAACTTAGGCTTAAGTATAGGTATTATGAGTGCGAAATTAGGTTTTAAAGTCACAGTACATATGTCACAAGACGCAAAAGAATGGAAAAAAGCTTTATTAAAATCTAAAGGTGTGGAAGTTGTAGAACACGTTCAAGATTATGGCTATGCTGTTAAAGAAGGCAGACAACTTGCTCAAAACGACCCTTATTGTCACTTTGTAGATGACGAATCTTCAAGTGATTTATTCTTAGGATATGCAGTAAGTGCACTTCGTGTTTATAAACAACTTGAGGAAAGAAATATCACTGTAGATGACAATCATCCTCTATTTGTTTATTTACCATGTGGTGTTGGTGGTGGCCCAGGAGGCGTAGCTTTTGGCCTTAAAATGATTTTTGAAAAAAATGTTCATCCCGTATTTATAGAACCTACGGAAGCACCTTGTATGACTTTAGGTATGGTTACTAAATTACATGATGCCATTAGCGTACAAGATATCGGTTTAACTGGTAAGACTGTAGCAGATGGTTTAGCTGTTAGCAGGCCTTCAAAACTAGTTGGAGATATAATGACATCATTGTTATATGGTGCTTGTACTGTAGAAGATGATCAACTATATCTTTATTTAAAAACTTTAAAAGATCAAGAAAACATCTTTATAGAACCATCTGCAACATCAGGCTTCCATGGTGTAAAAAATATAATAGAAATTAATAAAGATACAGAAAATGCAACCCATCTCGTGTGGTCTACTGGAGGTAATATGGTACCTGATAAAGAACAGGCATTATATTATCAAAAAGCTGAAGAAATAATAGATAAGGAGTAAGCTAACTTGATATTACTAATTATATTAGGTGTTGTAGCTGGTCTATGTGTACCACTTCAAACATCAATAAACACGAGATTAGGAAGTTATACAAAATCGCCTATCCTTGCTTCTTTTTATTCATTTTTAATTGGTACGTTAACATTAATCATTATTAATTTAATAATGAACCCTCAAAAATTAACACCGTCATTCATTATGAACCAAGAATTTTCTTATGTATGGTTTACTGGTGGTATGCTAGGCGTAGTTTTCTTAACAGGAAATTTATTGCTCTTGCCAAGAATTGGCGCTGCTTTGACAGTAGTAATGACAGTATCAGGTCAAATTATTATGGGACTATTTATCGACCAATTTGGATTATTCGATGCAGAAGTTCATACTATTAATATAGGCAGAATTAGCGGCGTTTTGCTGATGTTAATTGGTATAATATTTATGAATTATAAAAAGAAATCTGCAAGAATTATTACGAATGAAACGCAATACACAAAATTTTGGATGATTTTAGGTTTGTTTACTGGTTGTTTACCACCTATCCAAACCGCCATCAATAGTGCATTAAGATATGAAGTTCAATCTTTCTATTTATCATCGCTCATTTCTTTCGCAATTGGTACGATAGTATTACTAATACTATCTCTTATTATAGTTAGAAGAGTACATTTTAAATTAAACCAGGAAGGGCAAGGTAGAATCAAACTTATTTATTTCATCGGTGGACCTTTAGGAGTTGTATTTGTAACAACTAATATTCTACTAATGCCAGAATTGGGTGCTGCACTAACATTAATGGTTGTTATATTTGGACAAATGCTAATGGGATTAATCATCGATCACTTCGGTATGTTTAACACGCCAAGGTATAGAATTACTTTAAGAAGAGCTGTTGGCGCATCTTTAGTCTTTATCGGTATAATAATATTGAAATTATTTTAATTCATTAAGGGGTGAATGATATGGACTTAACATTACAATCTGGGGATGGTATGTTAAATATTAGAGTTGGTGCTATCATTAAATCGAATAATCACTATTACTTTCACTATGATAAAAAAAGGAATTACTATGCCTTAATTGGTGGGCGCGTTAAATATTTCGAAAGCTCAGATTCGGCAATTAAGCGAGAAATTAATGAAGAGTTAGGCATTGAATGTAATGAGGTACAATTCGTTACTACAATACAAAATTTCTTTGAATACCAAAATACGTCTATTCATGAAATTTTATTTATGTACAAACTTGATTTAGACGAACATATTAAAAATATTCCTAATAATCATAATCAAAATAATATCGATTATGTATACGTTAATTTAACGGATATTCCAGAGTTAGACATTAGACCTGAAAAAGCAAAAGAAATCATACTAAAACAAATTGACATACAACCATTATTTATCGATAGAAATTCTACTAAATAATAGTAATTTTCGTTTAGAGTACATTTTCATGTACTCTTTTTTAATTATTTATATTCTTTATAATCAATTGTGGTTATATTTTCTCACTCAGCTAAATTTTACTATTCTTATTCATTATCATAAATATTAAGTAAAACTTTAAAAATACAGCATTTTTATTGTAAAATGTTTATTTTATTCACCTATAGGGTAGTTAAAGTGAACAACATGTTCACAATTACTTATATTTTTTCTAATTATAATAATTCTTTTACTTGTCTCTTTGCTCAGTTTAAATTATAATAAGTATGAAATTAGAATTATTATAATTAAGGAAACATAGGAGGACAATTATGACTAACAATTCAAAACTTACAGGTCTTTTTGGTGCACCTGTATCAGATCGTGAAAATACTATGACTGCTGGTCGTCGTGGCCCTATCTCAATGCAAGACATTTATTTCTTAGAACAAATGGCGCATTTTGATAGAGAGGTTATTCCAGAACGCCGTATGCACGCTAAAGGTTCTGGTGCTTTTGGTACTTTTACAGTAACACATGATATTACACAATATACAAACGCGAAAATCTTCTCAGAAATCGGTAAACAAACAGAAATGTTTGCACGTTTTTCTACAGTTGCTGGTGAACGTGGTGCTGCAGAAGCAGAACGTGATATCCGTGGTTTCGCACTTAAATTCTACACAGAAGAAGGTAACTGGGACTTAGTTGGTAACAACACACCTGTATTCTTCTTCCGTGATCCTAAATTATTCGCAAGTTTAAACCACGTTGTTAAACGTGATCCAAAAACAAACATGCATAACCCACAATCAAACTGGGACTTCTGGACACTTTTACCTGAAGCATTACACCAAGTAACAATCTTGATGACTGACAGAGGTATTCCAAAAGGTTTCCGTAACATGCATGGTTTCGGTTCTCACACTTATTCAATGTACAACGATGAAGGCGAAAGAGTATGGGTTAAATTCCACTTCAGAACTCAACAAGGTATTGAAAACTACACTGCTGAAGAAGCGGAACAAGTTATTGCTAAAGACCGTGAATCAAGTCAAAGAGACTTATTCAACGCAATCGAAGAAGGCAATTTCCCTAAATGGAAAATGTACATTCAAGTTATGACTGAAGAACAAGCTAGAAATCATAAAGACAATCCATTCGATTTAACTAAAGTATGGTTCAAAGACGAATACCCACTTATTCCAGTTGGTGAATTCGAATTAAACCGTAACCCAGAGAACTATTTCCAAGATGTAGAACAAGCTGCATTCGCACCTACTAACATCGTTCCTGGTATTGATTTCTCACCAGATAAAATGTTACAAGGTCGCTTATTCTCATATGGAGATGCTCAACGTTACCGTTTAGGCGTTAACCATTGGCAAATCCCTGTTAACTCTCCTAAAGCTGCGGAAAACGTATGCCCATTCTCTAGAGATGGTCAAATGAGAGTTGATGGTAACTTTGGTAGCGAAATTAACTATTATCCAAATAGTTATAGCAAACACGAATCACAACCTGAATATAAAAAACCAGGTCTTGAAGTAGAAGGACAATTATACGAACACGATTTCCGTGAAGATGACGATAACTACTACGAGCAACCAGGTAAATTATTCCGTCTACAATCACCAGAACAACAACAACGTATCTTCCAAAACACTGCAAATGAAATGCAAGGTACTACTGACGAAGTTAAACACCGTCACATCCGTAACTGCTACAAAGCAGATCCAGATTACGGTAAAGGTGTAGCTGAAGCATTAGGCATTGACATTAACTCAGTTGATTTAGAAGGATAATATAAATATAAAACACGCCATGTATAATGGCGTGTTTTTTTACACATATAAATAGATGAAGTAGCAAAGTGTGAATAGTTGTGGACCCTCTCTTGCGATACTCAGAGTGTCTAACAACTTTAAAATTCGATTTTCTAGCCTTTTATACTTATAGTTTTATAATAATAAATACAAATTTTAATAGACAGAATAAAATAGGGAGCGTTACAGAATCTCATTTCACTAAAAGATTTCTGTTCCGCTCCCCTCTCTTTTTTAATTAACTGCTTTTTGTGTCTTAATCATATGTAGGAAGTAATAGCTTACTAATCCTACTAAGGCTACAATAGCCATTGCGAAGTATAGTCCTGAATATCCTATTGAGTTTGTAAAGTTACCTAATACATATGGTCCAAAGCCCAATCCGAAGTCTAGACCTATAAAGTATGTTGAAGTTGCTAATCCCATTTTTTCTATTGGAGATACTTTGATAACCAACGCTTGGAAGATTGATTGTAAATTCCCAAAGCCTAATCCTACAAATGCGCCTGCTATTAAAAATACTAATCCACTGTTTGCTATACTGATGAGGAATAGTCCTAATACTAAACAAATAAATGCTGGGATGGTTACAATATTCTCCCCTCTTTGATCCATAATTCTACCTGTAAATGGTCGTGTTAGTAGAATTGCAATAGCGTATACAACGAAGAAGAAACTTGCTGCATCTACTAGATTATTTTCTTGTGCGAAGAATTGAATAAATGAAAGTACTGAAGAATATGCAATACTCACAATAACAACAACAATTGCTATCGGTAATGCATGAACTGAGAAGAAGTCCGTTAGTTTAAATCCTTTTTTAGTTTCATTTTGTACTGCTACCGGTGTTTCTATCTTCATAAATATTGACATTACAAATGCGATAACAATTAAAGTTGTACAAATTATAAATAATCCTTCCATTGGTATGTGTTGATATAAAATCAACCCTATAAACGGCCCTATAGCCGTTCCTAGTACCATACTTAAGCTGTACATACTTATACCTTCACTACGTCTATCCGCAGGTGTTATATAAGCTGCTATTGTCCCTGTTGCAGTACTTGCAATACCGCTGGCAGCTCCGTTAATAATACGTACAATTAATAGTAATGCGAATGACGATGCAGAAACTAAATATAATCCATTAGTAATAACTAATAATAAACCTCCGATTACTAATACTTTTTTCGTTCCCAATATGTTGATATATTTACCAGTTATAAATCTACCAACTAAAGAACCCACAATAAATAGTCCTGATGCTAGTCCTGCTAAGCTATCAGAAACGTGAAAAGTTTCTTTACTATATCCACCTACTGTAACTAATAATAAATACATAGATAAAAAGATAAAGAAACTAATAACAAAGTTAAATATAAAATCTTTCGTCCATATAGGATGTTTAATTTGATTACTCACTACTCCGTTGCCTCCTCAATTAAATAATTTCGAAATTGGTTTAACAATTCCTCTGCTTTTAATAACTCTTGTTCATCTGCACCTATTGCTTCAAAACATTTATTCTGAAATTCTAAGACTTGTTCATAAATTTCTTTATGCATTGCTTCGCCTTTTTCAGTTAATGTTAAAAACTTTTCTCGTTTATCTTCTTTACTGTTAATGGCTTGAACAAGGTTAAATTCAATAAGCTTTTTGATTATTTTACGAGCTGTAGGCTTTTCTATAAAAGAACGCTTGGACACTTGTACGAGTGTTGTAGGTTGATTCCCTGCAATATCACGTAAGACTCTATACTGAGCTGCATATAAATCATATGGCTCTAAAATCACATTAATGTGATGTATATATGGCCTATAAACGTTTATGTAACTATTAAAAAAATTATTCATTCTTTTATACCGCCTTTTCTCATAAAAATAAAGTTAGCTTTGCTAACTAATACTACGCTATTCTACTCCTCTCAAATATTTGTGTCAACATGCTTTTCTAATTACAACATTACATAAGCAATTTTTACTATAATGGAATTAAATGATTAATAGGAGGAGAAAAGATGCTAGAACATTTATTTAATAAGTTAAATGATAAAGAAGAAGAAATGATAGCCATCAGAAGATATTTACATGAGAACCCTGAATTATCTTTTGAAGAAGAACAAACAGCTAAATATATTGCTGACTTTTATCAAGATAAAGATGCTATTGTAGAGACAAATATAGGCGGAGAAAATATACATGGCATTAAAGTAACGATTGATTCTGGTAATCCTGGCAAGACACTTGCGTTAAGAGCGGATTTCGATGCCCTGCCTATTAAAGAAGATACAGGTTTAGAATTCTCATCTAAAAATGAAGGTATCATGCATGCTTGTGGCCATGATGCGCATACAGCGTATTTAATGATTCTTGCAGAATGTTTAATAGAAATGAAAGATAAATTGAACGGAAAAATTGTTATCATACATCAACCAGCTGAAGAAAAACCTCCAGGTGGCGCACAATATTTAATTAAGGATGGCATATTGGATGGCGTAGATAATGTTATAGGTGTACACGTTATGAGTACTATGCCTGCTAACAACGTTTATTACCGAGAAGGAAATGTTCAATCTGGACGCAACTTTTTCAAATTGAAAATCACTGGTAAAGGTGGACATGGTTCTTCTCCACATTTAGCTAACGATCCAATTGTCGCTGCTAGTAGTTTCGTTATGTCAATACAAACAATAGTATCAAGAAGGTTGAATCCATTTGATATGGGCGTTATTTCAATAGGATCATTTGATGGAAAAGGACAATTTAATATCATTAAAAATGAGGTTGAACTAGAAGGTGATGTTAGAGGAATGAATGATGATGCCCTTGAATTAATGGAAAATGAAATTAAAAGAATAGCCCATGGATTAGAGGCAATGTATGGCGTTGACTGTGACTTACAATATACAAATGATTATCCAGTATTATATAACGATCCAAGTTTAACAAAACAAGTTGTACAATCTATTGAATCAGCAAATATTCCCGAAGTTAATGAAGTTATAAGATGTGAACCACAGCCACCTTCAGAAGACTTTGCATACTATGCTGAAGAGTTACCGTCTACATTTTTCTATGTCGGAGCAAGTCCAAAAGATAAAGAAACATATGCCCACCATCACCCAAAATTTGATATTGATGAAAGTGCAATGCTTATTGCAGCTAAAACAGTTGCTTCTGCTACCGTAGATTATTTAGGTAAAAAATAATTTAGTTATGATAAAACTAGCAATAAAGCAACCTGGGTGATAATTGTCATGGTAAATCTTATAAAGGCGTCTGTAGTTGGATTATTGTCTTACTTAATCCAATAAAGGGTGGTCTATTTGGATTATTGTCCTAGTAAATCCAATAAAGGTGTATGTACTTGGATTATTGTTCTAGTTAATCCAATAAGAGGGTCTGTACTTGGATTATTGTCCTAGTTAATCCAATAAGAGGGTGTATACTTGGATTATTGTTCTAGTTAATCCAATAAAGAGTGGTCTATTTGGATTATTGTCATACTTAATCCAATAAAAGGTGCTCTACTTGGATTATTGTCCTAGTTAATCCAATAAGAAGGTGTCTACTTGGATTATTGTCTTAGTTAATCCAATAAAAAGTGCTCTACT
>NZ_JAJNIQ010000017.1:0-28259 GCF_022386395.1 Mammaliicoccus sp. J-M40 | reverse complement strand
AAAAATCAAACAGATTTATTTTGTTAATACATTCTAAAAAACCAAAGGTTGATTACTTCTAAAGATATTACACATAAATATGGACTTGACTATATTATTCAGTGTTTTAATATAATTTTATCCTAAATACATAAGGTATGCCGCTCTAACGTGCAAGAAATTTGAGACAAGCTCGTTACATTTTCTAACGAGCTAGTGATTATAAACAAGCACGTTAGCTCGATATTATTCAGTGTTTTAATATAATTTTATCCTAAATACATAAGGTATGCCGCTCTAAAGTGCAAGAAATAAGAAACAAGCCTGTTACAATTTCTAACGACCTAGTGAATCTAAACAAGCCCGTTAGCGCGATATTTTCTATGATTTAATTTTATGTACTCAAATCTTTGTTAGTTATAACAAAAATAGGAGACTATACACTTTTTAAAACGAAATAAACAAACACCCCAACCCGAAAGAGAAATCAACGGATTGGGGTGTTTGAATTGAGAAAAGGGGTTATATCCTATTCTCTATTATTTGATTTTCATAATGATTGGTAAAATCATTGGTTTACGAGCAGTTTTTTCGTATAAATACGGTTGTAACGCTTCTGTTATTGTTGCTTTAACATGATGCCATTCAACTTTATCATTATTATTTAATTTCTCAATTACTGACTTTTTAATTAATCGTTGTGCATCATAAATTAAATGACCAGATTCTCTCATGTATACAAAACCACGAGATATAATATCAGGACCAGAAAGCAATTGCTTTGTCTTAAAGTCAATGCTTACAACTACAATTACTAAACCTTCTTCTGATAATACTTTACGGTCTTTTATAACAACGTTGCCTATATCTCCAATTCCACTTCCATCTACGAACACACTTCCAGAAGGTATGCGTCCTGCGTATCGTGCAGAATCTTTCGTAAGTGCTAATACATCACCGATTTCATATACAAATATATTATCAGGATCAACGCCACAGTTAACACCTGTTTCACTGTGTTTCTTAAGCATTCTATATTCACCATGAATCGGCATGAAATATTTCGGCTTAATTAAACGAAGCATTAATTTTTGTTCATCTTGAGAACCGTGTCCAGATGTATGAATATTCGACAACTTACCATGGATAACATCTGCTCCAGCTTTATAAAGCGCGTTTATTGTTCTGTTAACACTCTTTGTATTACCTGGAATAGGGGAAGAACTAAATACTACTGTATCATCAGGTATAATACTAATTTGTCTATGTGTGCCATTAGCTATTCTAGATAAAGCAGCCATTGGTTCACCTTGAGAACCTGTACATAAAATTAATATTTCATGCTTAGGCACAGTATTGATTTTATTAGGTTCAATAAATGTTTCAGGTGGTACTTTAATATATCCTAAATCAGTACCAATTTTAATGTTGTTCTCCATTGAACGACCGAATACTACAATTTTACGATTGTATTTAACGGCTGCTTCAACAGCTTGTTGTACACGATATATATTTGATGCGAAAGTCGCAAAAATAATTCTTCCTGTACATTTACGGAAAATCTCATCTACATTTTGTCCAACTTCTTTTTCACTTAGTGTAAAGTTAGGAACTTCAGAGTTAGTAGAATCCGAAAGCAAACAAAGTACGCCTTCTTCACCTAATTGAGCCATTTTAGCAATATTTGCTGGTTGTCCAACAGGTGTGAAATCAAATTTGAAGTCACCAGTATGAACAATTTTACCTTGAGGTGTATCGGCTATAATACCGTATGCTTCAGGTATACTATGTGTTGTTAAATAAAATGAGATTTTAAAGTGTTTAAATTCAAACACAGAGTCTTCAGTTATTTCATTGAGTTGTGCAGTTTTTAGTAAATGATGTTCTTCTAATTTATTTCTAATTAAACCTAAAGCTAATGGACCACTGTATATGGGAACATTAAATTGTTTAAGTAGATAAGGGACGCCACCAATATGGTCTTCGTGTCCATGTGTAATGAATAAAGCTTTTACTTTATGTTTGTTTTGTATTAAGTAAGTATAATCAGGTATCACGTAATCGATACCAAGCAAATCGTCATCTGGGAACTTAATACCAGCGTCTATTACGATTATTTCATCTTGATATTCGAGGGCGTACGTGTTTTTACCTATTTCACCGAGTCCTCCCAGTGCATATACACCTACTTCATTTTTTTGGATGGGTTTCATTTAGATTTTCTCCACATTAAAATGTTCTGATTTTTGTTCATAATCTAAATGAGCGCCCTCTAATTTTTGGACAAATTCGATATTATAATTACGATCTGATAAATAACGTCTCACTTGTTCTTCTGTTTGTCCTTCGAAATACTTAGTTTGTGTACTTTCACGTACAATAACTTCACTTTTGTCTTCTTGATAAAATACTTTAAATATTGCCATATATATAATCCTCCTAGTTGATTAACATAAATAAAGCCCTAGTTTAAGGCTAGGGTTAGTCAATTTTTGAAATTTGAGTCCCGTTCATTTTGAGAGGTATTTAAATTAAATATATAAATACCTTTTTAATAAGTTCATTTTACATGATAATTAGATATAAATAAAGTTATTTAACTAAATCTTTCATATATACTCAGAATGGACTAGAATAGAACGGAGGAGGCGATGATAGTTGGAAAAGAAATTAATATTTCTAGATATAGATGGTACAATTTATGATGAAAATAAAGAAATACCTCAATCAACAATAACCGCAATAAAAAAATTAAAAGAAAAAGGTCACATAGTTGGAATTGCTACCGGACGCGCACCTTACATGTTTAAGCACGTAATTGAAGAAACTGATATTCAAACCTTTGTTTCATTAAATGGACAAATTGTTGTTCATGATGGAGAAGTAATAGGTAAATATCCATTGAATAAGGAAGAATTAACACAAATCGTTGAAAAAGCACACAAAAATAATCATCCTTTAGTTTTCTTTGGAGACACAAACGTATACGCAAGTGAAGAAAACAATCTTCATATTTCAGAAAGCTTAGGCACTTTGAAAATGGATTATCCACAATATCACAATACATATTATTTAGATCATCCAGTATATCAAGCGCTTATATTCCATACTGCTGATGAAGATTATAAATATGATAACCAATTTGAATCTTTAAAGTTTTATAGATGGCATACTTTAAGCAGAGACGTTGTACCTAACAATCGTTCTAAAGCAGAAGGCATTAAAGAGTTGAGTAAAGAGTTAGGATTTTCATTAAATGAAGTCGTAGCGTTTGGCGATGGACCGAACGATGTTGAAATGTTAACTGAAGTTGGTTGTGGAGTAGCTATGGGAAATGCTGTAGACGCTTTAAAAGAAGTTTGTGATTATGAAACTAAAAGTGTAGACGAGAATGGCATATACGATGCATGTGTGAAATTAGGATTGATAGATGAATAGGAAGTGAATGTTATGGATAAAGTTGAACGTATTATAAAAACTGTAAAAGCTGAAAAAAATAGATCAGATAAACATTTTAAAGGTATTGAATTTAATATTCGCCAAAATGAAGTTGTTATGATTTATAATTATGATGAAACAGTAAATAATGTAAAACAAGATCCACACTACATTCGACATAATAAAGATCCAGAGTGGTTGAATCTAGATGAATTAGAATTAATTCAAAAATCATTAAAAGAAGAAAATATTAAATTTATAGAACGTAGAGATGAATTTATGTAACTATAATTTAAAACTTAAAACTATGAAAAAGAGTCTGGGGCATAAATAATTGTCCCAGACTCTCTTTTTGTATTGTTAATTAATTTCTACAGCATCGTCTACCACTTTAAATGGATCTTCTTCATTAATATAGTCATAGAACATTATGCCATTCAAATGGTCAATTTCATGTTGTAGGACAATTGCTGGATATCCTTTAAACCTTTTTTTGAATGGATTGCCTTCAATATCAAAAGCTTCTATCGTCACTTTAAAGTTTCTGTGCACTAATCCTGGTATAGATTCGTCAACACTTAAACAACCTTCACCGCCGTTTAAATATGCTTTTTGAACACTATGGCTCACAATTTTAGGGTTAATGAGTTGAAGTTCAAGTTTATTTCCTTTTCCATCATCTTGGATATAAACGGCTAACATTTTTTTAGAAACATTTATTTGAGGAGCTGCAAGACCAACTCCAGAGCGAAGTCCATATTTTTTTGCTAGTTCTTCATCTTGAGAATTTTTAAGGAATTCTAACATTTCGTTTAAAGTTTCTTGATCCTCTTTAGATACAGGTATTGCTACTTCATCGGCTTTTTTTCTAAGTGTTTCGTGGCCGTCACGTATAATATTTTCCATAGTTATCATTTTCATGCACCTTCCTCATATAAAATATATCAAAAATTCATCGTATTTACATCTAATATTAATTGTATAAATAAAAAAAACAGAGTAACATAAACATAGATTAGTAAGGAGGAAATACATATGATTGGCAAGAAAATCGGCGCATTAACTTTAACAGCCACTATGTTATTAACAGCTTGTGGTCAATCAACAGATTCATTAGAATCATTTTACAAAAAAATAGAAAAAGCAAATAAAAAAGAGAAGGTCATCGTAGATTTAAATGAAGAAATGACAAAAGCAGAAAAAGAAAAAGTAGCTAAAATTGAAAAATTAAATAAAGCTAAAGGTGATGAATTTAAGTCTATTGCTGAAGAAATTACAAAAAGCGTTGATGATCGTGAAGCGATAATCGATAAAGAAGATAAAGCAATGAAAGATTCAAAAGAGATATTTGAAACATCCGAAAAAGACTATAAAGCGATAGAAGACGATGAACAGATAAAAGAAGCTAAAGATTTAAAAAATATCTTAGATAAAAAATATAAAACACATGAAGAAGTAATAAAAGGATATAAAGGTGTTCTAAAAGCAGAAAAAGAATTATTCGGTTATTTATCGAAAGATAAAGCAACACAACAAGGTGCAGATGAACGTTCGGAAAAATTAACTGAAGAAAATAAAAAAACAGAAAAAGTTGTTACAGATTATCAAAATCAATTAAAAAAAGTTCAACAAGAAAAACAAGATGTAGCACAGATTTTAAATAATTGATATGTATTAGTACAGTTGTTATGATGTTGTAATACAGACGTATAAAAGCCTTGAATCAAAGGCTTTTTATTATGTAAGTATTTTTTATTTAACAGTAAAACAGTTTTGTGTTAAACTAATTAAGAAATGATTATTTAATATAGGGAAAGGTATGGTGAATTGAATGGCTCCGAGAAAAAAAGCCCAATTCGATGCAGTAGCGACTTTAAATGAAATAGAGTCTAAGTTTGAAATGGTTCAAGTTTTAGATGAAGAAGGAAATGTCGTAAATAATGACTTATTACCGGACTTATCTGACGAAGAACTAGTTGAATTAATGGAAAGAATGGTATGGACTCGTGTCCTTGACCAACGTTCTATTTCTTTAAATAGACAAGGTCGTTTAGGTTTCTATGCACCAACAGCAGGACAAGAAGCTTCTCAATTAGCTTCACATTATGCATTAGAGAAAGAAGACTATGTACTTCCAGGTTACCGTGATGTACCTCAATTAATCTGGCATGGTTTACCATTAACTAAAGCGTTCTTATTCTCACGTGGACACTTTATTGGTAACCAATTCCCAGAAGGTGTGAACGCATTAAGTCCACAAATCATCATCGGTGCTCAGTTTATTCAAACAGCTGGTGTTGCATTAGGTCTTAAAAAACGCGGGAAGAAAAATGTAGCAATCACATATACTGGTGACGGTGGTTCATCACAAGGTGACTTCTATGAAGGTATTAACTTCGCATCTGCTTATAAAGCACCTGCTATCTTTGTAATTCAAAATAACAACTACGCGATTTCAACTCCACGTGATAAACAAACAGCAGCTAAGACATTAGCTCAAAAATCAGTGTCAGTTGGTATTCCAGGCGTATTAGTAGACGGAATGGATGCTTTAGCAGTTTATGCAATCACTAAAGAAGCGCGTGAACGTGCTGTTAACGGTGAAGGTCCAACATTAATCGAAACATTAACTTATCGTTATGGTCCACATACAATGGCTGGTGACGATCCAACACGTTACAGAACATCTGATGAAGATTCAGATTGGGAAAAGAAAGATCCATTAGTACGTTTCAGAAAATATCTTGAAGCTAAAAACTTATGGTCTGAAGAAAAAGAAAACGAAGTAATGGAAAAAGCAAAAGAAGAAATTAAAACAGCTATTAAAGAGGCAGATAATACGCCTAAACAAAAAGTTACTGATTTAATGGAAATTATGTACGATGAAATGCCTCAAAACTTAGCTGAACAATATGAAATTTACAAAGAGAAGGAGTCGAAGTAAGTCATGGCACAAATGACAATGATTCAAGCGATTAACAATGCGCTTCAAAACGAATTAAAAAGAGACGAAGATGTTTTATTATTCGGTGAAGACGTTGGTGTAAACGGCGGAGTATTCCGTGCTACAGAAGGTTTACAAAAAGAATTCGGCGAAGATCGTGTATTTGATACACCACTAGCAGAATCAGGTATTGGTGGTTTAGCTTTAGGTTTAACGCTTGAAGGTTACCGTCCTGTCATGGAAATCCAATTCTTTGGTTTCGTATTTGAGGTTATGGACTCAATCGCTGGACAAATTGCACGTCACCGTTTCCGTTCAGGTGATTCAAAAGCTGCACCTGTAACTATCCGCGCGCCATTCGGTGGAGGTGTTCACACTCCAGAATTACACGCGGATAACTTAGAAGGTTTAATGGCACAATCACCAGGTTTGAAAGTAATCATTCCTTCAAACCCATATGATGCTAAAGGATTATTAATTTCAGCTATTCGTAGTGACGACCCTGTCGTTTACTTAGAACACATGAAATTATATCGTTCATTCCGTGAAGAAGTACCTGAAGAAGAGTACGAAGTAGAAATCGGTAAAGCGAAAGTAAAACGTGAAGGTACAGATTTAACTATTGTTACTTACGGTGCAATGGTTCAAGAATCTCTTAAAGCAGCAGAAGATTTAGAAAAAGACGGTTATTCAGTAGAAGTAATCGACTTAATCACTGTTCAACCTATCGATGTTGAAACAATCGTAAAATCAGTTGAAAAAACTAACCGTGTAATCATCGTTCAAGAAGCTCAAAAACAAGCTGGCGTTGGTGCTACTGTAGTTGCTGAGATTTCTGAAAGAGCAGTTCTATCATTAGAGGCTCCAATTGCACGTGTAGCAGCTCCTGATACTATTTACCCATTCACACAAGCTGAAGGTGTTTGGTTACCAAACAAAAAAGATATCGTAGCACAAGCTAAAGAAACATTAGAATTTTAATTTGTACTAAAAATACAGATTTATATTTAGGAGGAAAAAATCTTGTCATTTGAATTTAAATTACCAGATATCGGTGAAGGTATCCACGAAGGTGAAATTGTAAAATGGTTTGTTAAAGCAGGCGACGAAATTCAAGAAGACGATGTATTATGTGAAGTTCAAAATGATAAATCAGTCGTAGAAATTCCATCACCTGTTTCAGGTAAAGTAGAAGAAGTTATGGTCGAAGAAGGAACCGTTTCTGTTGTTGGTGACACAATTGTTAAAATTGATGCTCCTGACGCTGAAGGTATTCAGTTCAAAGGTCATGATGACGACGAAGAACCTAAACAAGAAGAAAAAGCAGAAGAAACTAAAGAAGAATCTGCTCAAGAAAGTGAAAAATCTGAAGAAGTTGACGATTCTAAACGCGTAATCGCAATGCCTTCTGTTCGTAAATTTGCACGTGACAACGATGTAAATATTAAAGCAGTTTCAGGTTCAGGTAAAAATGGACGTATCTTAAAAGAAGATGTTGAAGCATACTTAAATGGCGGAAGCACTTCAGAACAAGGTACAACAGAAGAAGCTCAATCAGCTTCAACTGAAGATACTGCAACACAAACTGCACAAGTACCAGAAGGTGCTTACCCAGAAACTCGTGAGAAAATACCTGCTATGCGTAAAGCAATTGCAAAAGCAATGGTTAACTCTAAACAAACAGCTCCTCATGTAACATTAATGGATGAAATTGATGTACAAGAACTATGGGATCACCGTAAAAAATTCAAAGAAGTTGCTGCGGAACAAGGTACTAAATTAACATTCTTACCATATGTTGTTAAAGCATTAGTATCAGCGCTTAAGAAATACCCAGCATTAAATACTGAATTTGATGAAGAAAATGGTGAAATTGTTCATAAACATTACTATAATATAGGTATAGCTGCAGATACTGATCGCGGTTTATTAGTACCAGTAGTTAAAAATGCTGATCATAAATCAATGTTCCAAATTTCAGATGAAATTAACGAATTAGCTGTAAAAGCACGTGATGGTAAATTACAAGCTAATGAAATGAAAGGCGCAACTTGTACAATCAGTAATATCGGTTCAGCTGGTGGACAATGGTTCACTCCTGTAATCAATCACCCTGAAGTAGCGATTTTAGGTATTGGCCGTATAGCTCAAAAACCTATCGTTAAAGATGGAGAAATTGTTGCAGCACCTGTGTTATCATTATCATTAAGCTTTGACCACAGACAAATTGATGGTGCTACTGGTCAAAACGCAATGAACCATATTAAGAGATTATTAAATAATCCAGAATTATTATTAATGGAGGGGTAAAAATGGTAGTTGGAGATTTTCCTATTGAAACAGATACTATTGTAATTGGAGCAGGTCCTGGTGGTTACGTTGCAGCAATTCGTGCAGCGCAACTTGGACAAAAAGTAACAATCGTTGAAAAAGGCGAATTAGGTGGCGTTTGTTTAAACGTTGGTTGTATTCCATCTAAAGCTTTATTATCAGCGTCTCACCGTTTCCATAATGCACAACATTCAGAAGATATGGGTGTAATTGCAGAAAAAGTAGCATTAAACTTTGACAAAGTTCAAGAATTCAAAAACGGCGTAGTTAATAAATTAACTGGCGGAGTTGCTGGATTATTAAAAGGTAACAAAGTTGAAGTTGTAAAAGGTGAAGCATACTTCGTAGATGAAAATAACTTAAAAGTTATGACTGAAAAAGCTTCTCAAACTTATACTTTCAAAAATGCAATTATCGCAACAGGTTCTCGTCCAATTGAAATTCCTAATTTCAAATTTGGTGAACGTGTTATCGATTCAAGTGGTGCATTAGCGCTTAAAGATGTTCCTAAAAAATTAGTTGTAGTTGGTGGCGGATATATCGGTTCGGAACTTGGTACAGCTTTCGCTAACTTCGGTTCTGAAGTTACAATTCTTGAAGGTGCAAAAGACATCTTAGGCGGATTCGAAAAACAAATGACTCAAATCGTTAAAAAAGGTCTTAAAGCTAAAGGCGTTGATATCGTAACTGAAGCAATGGCTAAATCTGCTGAAGAGACTGATAATGGCGTGAAAGTTACGTATGAAGCTGGTGGAGAAACAAAAGAAATCGAAGCTGATTATGTATTAGTAACTGTAGGACGTCGTCCAAATACTGACGAATTAGGTCTAGAAGAATTAGGCTTGAAAATGAGTGATCGCGGACTAGTTGAAGTAGACGATCAAACTCGTACATCAGTTGAAAATATCTTTGCAATTGGTGACATCGTAGCTGGTCCTCCACTTGCTCATAAAGCAAGTTATGAAGCTAAAGTAGCTGCTGAAGCTATTTCTGGTGAAAAATCAGCTGTTGATTACTTAGGTATTCCAGCAGTATGTTTCACTGAGCCAGAACTAGCTACTGTAGGTCATACAGAAGCTAGTGCTAAAGAAGAAGGTTTAGAAGTTAAAGCTTCTAAATTCCCATTTGCTGCAAATGGCCGTGCTTTAGCACTAAACGAAACAAATGGATTTGTTAAGTTAGTAACATTAAAAGAAAATGGATTATTAGTAGGTGCTCAAGTAGCAGGTGCTAATGCTTCAGATGTTATTGCTGAACTTGGATTAGCAATAGAAAGTGGAATGACTGCAGAAGACATTTCATTAACTATTCATGCTCACCCAACATTAGGTGAAATTTCTATGGAAGCTGCGGAAGTAGCACTAGGTACGCCTGTCCATACTTTATAATATTTGACAATACTAAAGAATCACTGTTAACGCAGTGATTCTTTTTTTATAAGGAGATTAATGATATGGAATATAGTTATCCAATTGATGTTGATTGGTCACAAGAAGAAATATTGCAAGTCGTTGAATTTTTTAATCATATCGAAGATGCTTACGAATCAAGTGCTAATAGAGAATCATTTGAACAAGCTTACAAAAACTTTAAGAAAGTTGTTCCTGGTAAAGCAGATGAAAACAACATGTATAAAGAATTCAAACAAGCGAGTGGCTATGATGGATACAAAGCAGTAAAAGCTTTAAAAGATAGTACTATTGAAACAAGTATCACAATTAAATAAATTTTCTCATCCCCCAAAAAAGTGTTGAAGTATAAAATAATTTCTGTTATTTTATTAAAGGTACTAAACTTATTGTTTAGTAAAAGTAAACATACAACTCTTTTTTGGGGGATTTATGAATATAGGAGAAAAACTTAAAAATTTAAGATATCAAAAGAACTTAACTCAAGAAGAATTAGGTGAAAGAACAGATTTATCAAAGGGATATATCTCACAATTAGAAAGAAATTTATCATCGCCATCTATGGAAACTTTTTTAAATATATTAGATGTATTAGGTGTTGAACCAAGCGAGTTTTTCAATGAAAAGCTATATCAAGCTCGTATACATTATCCTGCAAAAGAGCAAACTTTATATGACGAATATGATGAAGGATACAAAATTAATTGGTTAGTCCCAGATTCCAATGAATTTGAAATGGAACCAGTCATTATAACGCTTAAAGGTGGGTGTCGATATAAATCATTCTCACCATCTTCGTCAGAAACTTTTGCTTATGTTAAAAAGGGTACCATTACTTTGAAAATTGGGAAAAGAAAATATAAAGCTAAAAAAGGTGAATGTTTTTACTTTAAAGCTCATGAAGTTCATCAATTTTTCAATGAAACTGAGAAAGATGCTGAAGTACTAATTGTGGCTACAGAATCTTATTTATAGGAGGGGAAACAATGTCAAAATCAATTATCAAGTTTGAAAACATCTATAAAAATTTTAATAATACCCATGTATTAAGCGATGTTAGTTTTGAAATAGAAGAAGGTAGGTTTTACACGCTATTAGGCCCTTCAGGTTGTGGCAAAACAACTATTTTAAAACTTATTGCTGGATTTGAAACACCGACAAGTGGAAACATATATTTTAATGATAAAATCATTAATCAAATTCCTGCAAATAATAGAAAAGTAAATACAGTATTTCAAGATTACGCATTGTTTCCTCATTTAAATGTTTTTGAAAATGTAGCTTTTGGATTAAAAATAAAAAAATTAAACAAAAAAGATATACAACATAAAGTGATAGAAGCATTGAAATTAGTGAAACTAGAAGGATATGAACAAAGAAAAATATCAGAAATGAGTGGTGGACAAAAACAACGTGTAGCAATTGCTCGCGCTATAGCAAATGAACCTGAAATTATATTGTTAGATGAACCTTTATCTGCATTAGATTTAAAACTGCGTACCGAAATGCAATATGAATTGCGTGAATTACAGCAAAGGCTAGGTATTACATTTATATTTGTAACGCATGATCAAGAAGAAGCTTTAGCAATGAGCGATTATATTTTTGTAATGAAAGATGGAAAGATTGAACAAAGTGGCACACCAGTTGATATATACGATGAACCGGTAAATAAATTCGTAGCAGATTTCATCGGTGAATCTAATATCGTAAGTGGCATTATGAAACGAGATTATGAAGTAGAAATGTATGGTATTACCTATGAATGTGTAGATGCTGGATTTGATCCAGATGCTAAAGTAGATGTCGTGATACGCCCAGAAGACATAAGCATCAAATCTCCAAGTGAAGGTAGAGTATCTGCAGTAGTAGACTCACAGCTATTTAGAGGCGTGCATTATGAAATTTGTTGCTATGATGAACAAGGTAACGAATGGATTATACAAACGACTAAAAAGGCAGTAATCGGTGAAACGGTAGGATTAGATTTTGATTCTGAATCTATTCATATAATGCTACCTGGTGAAACAGAAGAAGAATTTGATCGTCGGATAGAAAGCTACGAGGATGATGTTCATGCATAAAATAAAATCATTTTTACTCGTACCTTATATGATTTGGATTATTTTATTTATCATCGTTCCAATTGCCATGATATTTTATGCTTCTTTACTCGATATTCATGGCCATTTTTCATTAGAGAATTATACGAATTTCTTTACAAGTAGCTATTTAAAAATGACTTTAAGTTCAGTATGGTATGCTATTTTGATTACATTCTTTTGTTTGTTAGTGAGCTATCCGTTAGCGTTAGCTTTAAAAAGTGCTAGACATAAAGAAATATTATTATTGCTTATCATTTTACCAACATGGATTAATCTATTATTAAAAACATATGCTTTTATCGGTATTTTTAGCCATGATGGATTATTAAATAAAATGTTGAATATATTTCATGTACCTTCTACTGATTTATTATTTACGAGCACAGCGTTTATTATTGTATCGGTATACATTTATATTCCATTTATGCTATTACCTATATTTAATGCTATGGAAGAAATACCAGAAAATCTAATTCAAGCTTCAAGAGATTTAGGTGCTAATCACATTACAACTTTTAGAAAGGTCATTATGCCTTTAACTTATGAAGGTGTTAAAACAGGCATACAAATCACATTTATTCCTGCACTTTCATTATTTATGATTACAAGATTAATTGCAGGTAATAAAGTAGTTAACCTTGGTACAGCAATTCAAGAACAATTTTTAGTTACTCAAAACTATGGGATGGGTTCTACAATTGCAGTGTTTTTAATATTGGCGATGGCTTTTATTTTAATTATTACGAAATCTAAATCAGAGAATAAGGAGGTATAGAAATGAAATTATCAGGGAAAATCTATTTCACAATTATTATGATTTTTCTATACTTACCTATTTTCTTTTTAATTTTTTATTCTTTTAATAGTGCAGGGAATATGACACATTTTAAAGGTTTTACATTTGATCACTATACTTCAGTATTTCAAAATAAACGGTTACTTGTAATTATAGTTAACACGATAGCTGTAGCATTACTTGCAGCTAGTATTTCTACTTTGATTGGAATTTGCGGTGCTATCGGTATTTATTATATGAGAAACAAGAAACTTGAAGTGGGGTTATTAACATTAAATAATATCCTTATGGTAAGTTCAGACGTTGTTATTGGTTCTTCTTTCTTATTATTATTTACAGTTATTGGTCATTTTACTGGTATGGGGTTAGGCTTTTGGTCGGTGTTAATATCGCATATCGCATTTTGTGTACCAATTGTTGTATTACTTGTTCTACCTAAACTATATGATATGAATCCATCCATGATTAACGCTGCCAAAGACTTAGGTGCAACATCTTGGCAAACACTTATAAAAGTAATTATTCCTCATATATTACCAGGGGCAATAGGTGGATTCTTTATGGCATTAACATATTCATTAGATGACTTTACAGTGAGTTTCTTTGTAACTGGAAGCGGCTTTAGTGTATTATCAGTCGAAGTTTATTCTATGGCGAGAAAAGGTATTACGATGGAAATTAATGCGATTTCAACATTGTTGTTCTTATTAGTTATGTTTATCATAGTAGGTTATTACTTCATAAAAAGAAGTCAACAACAAAGGATAAGTAAAAAGGGAGGAATTATGAGATGAAACAATTAATGCAATTATTAGGCATCTCATTATTTGTTGGTGCACTATTAATCCTTTCAACAAAATTAATCGATCCTCCTCCTTCAAATGGCAAAAAAGATGTACTCTATGTATATAATTGGGGCGAGTATATAGATCCAGAACTAACTAAGAAATTTGAACAAGAAACAGGGATTAAAGTTGTTTATGAAACTTTTGATTCGAATGAAGCGATGATGGCTAAAATCAAAAACGGCGGTACTGCATACGATGTTGCTGTACCAAGTGAATATACTGTTCAAAAAATGAAAAAAGAACATTTATTATATCAAATTAATCATGAGAAAATTCCCAATATGAAAAATTTAGATAAAGATTTTATGGATTTACCATTTGACCTAGACAATAAATATTCTATCCCTTATTTTTGGGGAACTGTAGGTATACTGTATAATCCAGAAAAAACAAAAGGTTTAGATTTCACGAGTTGGGATACATTGTGGAACAAACGACTTAAAGATGATGTTTTAATTGTTGATGGCGCAAGAGAAGGTATTGGATTTGCGCTTAATAGTATGAATGAAAGCCTAAATGAAACCGATGAGAAAAAATTACAAAAAGCACAAGATAAATTGGTTCAATTAGCACCAAATGTTAGAGGTGTTGTTGGCGATGAAATCAACACCATGATGGGGCAAAATGAAACAGATGTTGCTGTAGTATGGAGCGGAATGGCTGCTGATATAATGAATAAAAATGAACAATTAGATTTTGTTGTACCTGAAGAAGGTTCCAATTTATGGTTTGATAACTTAGTTATTCCTAAAACAGCTCAAAATGTTGAAGGTGCTCATAAGTTTATTAACTTCTTGCTTGAAGAAGAAGTAGGTAAACAAAATGCTGAGTGGGTTGGTTATGCTACTCCAAATAAAGCATCTTATGAATTATTAGATAAAAATATTAGAGAAGATGAAAGATTTTATCCTGACTCTAAAGTAAGGAATAAATTAGAAGTTTATAAAGATTTAGGTAAAGAAAACATAGCAAAATACAACGAAGCATTTTTAAAATTCAAAATGTCATTAAATTAATATTTAAAAAGGTCTTTGTGAGAAACAATGGCCTTTTTTTGATATAATTAAAACCAATTCATTGTAGAGGAGGAAAATATAATGAATTCATATGTAGAACATGTGAGACAGCCTGTAGGAAGAGGCGCTGAGAAATTTTTCGGTTGGTTTGCATGGATTATTACATTAGGCGTAACGGCTTTATCATTATTTGCAGCTTTAGTCGTTTTAAATAATCCTACAAATATAAATAGACTTGAAACTTTGATAGAACAATTAAACATTAATATAACATCTAATGGACAAATACTGACATCTAGCCAGATAGCATTGAATATCCAAAATGGAATATGGTTATTCATTATTTATTTGATTATCGTTTTAATATTTTCATTTATAGGTTTAGTACTTATGAGATGGAGAATATTCTCTGCACTAGTATTCTTATTACTTTCAGTTGTAACACTGCCATTATTTATTGTATTAGTTCCGTTATTCTTCTTTATTACGAGTATTCTACTATTTATTAGAAAAGATAAAATCTTACCAGTAGAAGGTATGAGAAGACCTGAACCGATGTACAATGAACCGATAAAACAACCAGAAGAAAGAAAACCTATACCACCACAAGAACCTGTACAACCAAGAAGACAAGAAAAACAGGTAGAAACAGAACCGGAAATTAATGAGAATGAAGCACAAGATTCTGGTAATGATGAAATATTGTCTCGTACTAGAAAACATCAAAAAAATAAACGTTTTAAAGAGCCAGTTGCTGAAGAAGAAAAAACAGAGACAACAGAGACTGATGCAACAGAAAGTGAAGAAAAAGACGTTGATGCAGTTGATGAAAATGGAGAAATCGGTCAAAGATCAGATGATCCGTATAGCTATCAAACTACGCAACCCGATGATTATCAAGTTACATCAGGGGTAAGTAAGAAAGAGAAAAAACCTAAAAAAGTTAAACCTAATGCCACTATTGAACGTAGAAAAAATTATGAAAAAAGAATGGAACAACAAAGAAAACAAACAAAAGCAGTACAAGAAGCGGAAGAACTAAATAAAAATGATAATAAGGGTTGAATATTATAAATATCATTGAGATAATAATATTTGACAAATTCTAGGAGGCAAATAATGAAAAGAACAGTAGAGTATACTTTAATGATTATTAGCGCAGTAGTATCATTAATAGGTATAATATTTGGTTTTGTTTTTAAATCCCTTGTAAATTCTCCGGATTTTGTAAACCAATTTAAATCAGAATTTGAAAATACTTATAATGAGCAAGTTGAACAAGCTGGAGGTACAGCACAAAATATTTCAGCTGAGCAAGCATTAGATACATTTGCAAGCGTATCAAATTATGGTTTAATCGTATTAGCTATTAGCTTAATTTTAACAATTGTAGCTATTATTTTTATTAAGAAACAAAGAATATTATCAGGAGTATTAGCTATCGTTGCAGGACTATTATCTATATTCACTCTTAACATTATTTCTTTCTTATTATTAATTATCGCAGCGATTATGTTATTCGTTAGGAAAAATAAATCTAATCAACAATTTGAAGATGTGAATTTTCAAAATGATGTAAATGATAATGAAAATAATTTAAATTCTAATCAAAATCAACAAACATTTGATGAACAACAAAATAAAAAGAAAAAAGATGATGATCCATATATTTATTAATAACTGATATATAATCATATAGAATGAGTTGTTCTTAAGTTTAAAAGAAATCAGGTTGAGACATTATAATGTCTCAACCTGATTTTATTATATATACAGTTGTAATATGATTAGCTATAAAACTTTATTAATTCATCAAATGTTTCATCTAAAAATTCTGTAAATGCTTTATCAGTTTTAAGTATTTCGGATTGTGGATCCAAAGTTCTAGCTACAAAGAATTCTGCTTTTTTAATTTCTTTTAAACGTTTGATATGATGTTTTATATCATCAGTGGATAGTTCATTTATAGGTGTCTTATCAATTTTATAGTGGTCAAAGCATAGTGAATAATCTTTTGGTAATGATTCTAATAAATTTATGTTTTTATTTAAGAATTCAGCCATTAAACCTTTATCTTTATTCTCATGCATTACACCAAACATGATGAATAATTGTGATTCAAATAGACCTATTTGAAAATGAGGTAGCATCTTATAGCCTCGTTGGTTTGTAGCAAAAGCAACCCATGTGTCTTTAGGGGGGTTAACAGTTCTACGTGCATGCTTAGCCACGTGGTAGAAAAACTCATCACCTGTTTGTTCTGTTAAGTATTTACTATATCTTTCCCCTAAAGCATTTAATTGCGGTCTTACTTGTTCATCTAGTGCAGCCATTCTATTTTCTAAGCCTTCAACACTAAAAACTTTAAAATCTTTTTGTTTAAACGTATACTTAGTCATAGTTGTCCTCCTTATAACGGTAATACTATATACATATTTTATCATAATTCTATTTGAATATATAAAGAACAATGCTAATATAAAAAATAAATTAGGGGGTATTGTGATGGAAATTTATAAATTTGCATATCAAATTATTAAAGAAGCTGGAAGACACATCAGAGAAACAATTGATGAAGAATTAGAAATAGAAACAAAATCAAACCCAAACGATCTCGTCACAAACATGGATAAAGAAACTGAGGAGCGTTTGTTTAATAATATAAAAGCCACTTACCCTGAACATTTTATATTAGGTGAGGAAGGTCACGGTAAAGATATTGAAAATACAAAAGGTGTATTGTGGATTATGGATCCAATAGATGGCACTTTAAATTTTGTACATCAAAAAGAAAATTTTGCGATTTCAATAGGTATATATATTGATGGTAAAAAATACGCAGGTTTTGTATATGACGTAATGAATGATAAAATGTATCATGCATTAGTAGGTAAAGGGGCATGGCAAAACGACAAGCAACTTAAGCAGATAGAAAATACTGAATTGAAATCAAGTTTGATTTCAACAAACCCTCTATGGCTGACGAAAGAAAAGTTATCTAAAATTTATATGCCAATTATAGATGAAGCTAGAAGTACACGTGCCTATGGAGCAGCTGCTTTAGACTTTGTGCATGTAGCAAGAGGTATAACAAGTGCTTATTTAACAATGAGATTACACCCTTGGGATTTTGCTGGTGGATTAATTATTGCAGAAGAGGTAGGGGCAGTGGTAACAAACTTGCTAGGACAATCTTTAAATATTTTAGAAGCTAATTCAATTGTGGTCGGAAATAAACAAATACATGATGAATTATTGACTCAATATTTCTTACCACATAAAGCATTACTAGAAGAAATTCATACGGAAAGATTTAAGAAAAATGGCTAAAAAAAGATGCGAAACAAAGTCGCATCTTTTCTTGATTGTGTCGGTAAATTTATAGCCATCCATTTTCGCGATATTTCTTTTTAAGTGTAAAACCGTAACCCATAGTTGCAATAATTAATATAACCGCTAGCAACATAAAGAGTATAGATCCCTCTGCTAAAGCAAAACTAAACACTAAAAGGAAAAATGTTACAATTAAAGCAAGTAAAACAAAAATTGCTTTAGATTTTTTCATTTATATCCACCCTTTAACCGTTTTCATTATTATATTATGCGTTACATTTCTAGAAAAATCAACTATCAGCAATTAATCTATTTTTCTAAAATAAATGGAAATTTGAGTAAAAGTGTTCGATAATGGTTATTTTTCTAGTGATGTATGTTATAATTATCAAGTTATAAATATAAGCCGAATAAATTTAAATTGGAGAGGAAAATTTTTTGCATGACTAATTTAAGAGAAAATGTACGTAACATTGCAATAATAGCCCATGTAGACCACGGGAAAACAACACTAGTAGATGAATTATTGAAACAATCAGGAATATTTCGTGAGAATGAACATATAGCAGAGCGAGCAATGGATTCAAATGATATTGAGAAAGAAAGAGGTATTACAATTTTAGCGAAAAATACGGGAATTGAATATAAAGATCACCGTATTAATATATTAGATACACCAGGCCACGCAGACTTCGGTGGTGAAGTTGAACGTATTATGAAAATGGTAGATGGTGTTGTATTAGTTGTTGACGCTTATGAGGGAACGATGCCTCAAACTAGATTTGTATTGAAAAAAGCGTTAGAACAAAATTTAAAACCAGTTGTCGTTGTTAATAAAATTGATAAACCTTCAGCTAGACCAGAACAAGTGGTAGATGAAGTATTAGACTTATTTATAGAGTTAGATGCGAATGACGATCAATTAGAATTCCCTGTAGTATACGCTTCAGCAATAAGTGGTACTGCAAGTTTAGACGCTGATCATCAAGATGAGAACATGCAGTGTCTATATGAAACAATATTAGATTATGTACCAGCACCAATTGATAATAGAGATGAACCGTTACAATTCCAAGTAGCATTATTAGATTATAACGATTATGTTGGACGTATTGGTGTCGGACGTGTGTTCAGAGGTACAATTAAAGTTGGACAACAAGTATCACTAGTAAAACTTGATGGTACAATAAAACACTTTAGAGTATCAAAAATATTCGGTTTCTTTGGATTAAATCGTGTAGAAATTGATGAAGCTTATGCTGGTGATTTAATTGCATTAAGTGGGATGGAGGACATCAACGTTGGTGAGACAGTTACACCACAAGATAATGTAGAACCATTACCTGTATTGCGTATTGATGAGCCAACATTAGAAATGACATTCTCTGTAAATAACTCTCCATTTGCTGGTAAAGAAGGTACTTATGTAACAGCACGTAAAATTGAAGAAAGATTAGAAACACAATTAGAAACTGATGTTTCATTACGTGTAACACCAACTGACTCTCCAGACGCATGGGTAGTAGCTGGACGTGGTGAACTACATTTATCAATATTAATTGAAAACATGCGCCGTGAAGGATTTGAATTACAAGTTTCTAAACCACAAGTTATTATTAAAGAAGTTGATGGCGTTAAATGTGAACCATATGAACGTGTTCAAATCGATACGCCTGATGAATATACAGGTTCAGTTATTGAATCATTAGGTTCACGTAAAGGTGAAATGTTAGATATGCAATCTAACGAAAATGGACAAACAAAATTAATCTTTTTAGTACCTGCAAGAGGATTAATCGGTTATACAACTGAATTTATGTCTATGACTCGTGGTTACGGTATTATAAACCATACATTCGATTCATACCGTCCAAACATTAAAGGCCGTATCGGTGGTAGAAGAAATGGTGTACTTGTATCTATCGACAAAGGTACAGCAAGTACTTACGCTATCTTAAACTTAGAAGACAGAGGCGTAAACTTCATGGAACCTGGTACAGAAGTGTATGAAGGTATGATTGTTGGAGAGAATAACCGTGAGAACGATTTATCTGTAAACATTACAAAAGTTAAAGCAGCTAACAATATACGTTCTGCTACAAAAGAACAAACAACAACAATGAAGAAACCTAGAATTTTAACTTTAGAAGAAGCATTAGAATACTTGAACGATGATGAATTAGTTGAAATTACACCTGAATCTATTCGCTTAAGAAAGAAAATTTTAGACAAAGCTGAAAGAGAACGCGCTCAAAAGAGACAGAAAATGGCTGAACAAGAAGAGGAGTGATATAGATGCTCTTTATCGCTAAAAATGTAAGTGTTAATCCAGAAGAAAGGCTTTCATTTTTTGGTAAATTATTTAGAGTAGATGAAAATCCAGAACTTGGTATGTGGTTTTTATTATTAACAATATTTGTATTAAGCGCTATTGTATATAATTTAGGCTTCGCTAGAAAATTAAAGTTTTGGCAAAACATAATTATCTATATTTTACTGTTTTTAGGTTGTTTATTATTGACGTTCCTTGCGGTATTCTTACCAGTAGGAGAAAGCTTAATAATAGCAGCAATTGTATTAGGTCTATATCGCTACCGTCTTCATAAAGAGCGAAGTAGAAAAAATCAACAATAAAATTACCCCCTAATTCGTTAATTGGAATTTTAATGAATTAGGGGGTTTTTTATATGAAATAAAATTTTTTAAATAGATAAAAATTAATTCAATATAATCTAGGAGAATTTAGAGATTGTAACGTGCAAGAAATCTAAGACAAGCCCGTTAGAGCGATATTTTCTATAATTTTGTAAAGTTCTGACGCCTAGGGTAATAGTATGAGCGAAAGACTACAGGCTCGAGCCATCTCTAGGTATGTATGCACTTTCAAAATCAGCAAAATAAATTCTCCTAATCCATTAAATGAAAATCACTCGGATTAGGAGAATTATTTTTTAAACAGTAAACCTTAAATGATATTTTATGATTTCGGTTTATCTAGTTTTGATTTACAATCATCGCACATATACGTACGAATTGGATGATTTCTAAGTCTCTTAGCTTCTTTAGATTTTGAATCAAGATTGACTATAGCATCGCATATAACGCATTTAACTTTCATAACCAAAATTATACGACCTCTATTTCGTCGACATAACTAAATTTGTCTTTGTATCCGTTTTCTTGATCATATGTGAAAGCGTCAATTTTACCGTCGCTATATATCATTTTTCCTTCTTTAGAGAAATGGAAAAATAGATAAGGCCAATCGTCGATTGAAATTTCTAAAGAATCTTTGTCATTTTTTAATACAACTTTTGTTGCATCTTCATTTGGTTCAGAATTTTTTATAAAAGGCATTGCATTAATAACAAAAGTTTCTTTTAAGAATGATTGTCTTTTATAATTTGTTTCACTATTTAAAGTAGGGGGCATAGTAGCACCTTCTAAAATAGCTCTGTTCCAAGCTACATTGTTTTCAAATTCAATTGGTTTTTCACCATTGAATATACCTTGTTCTAAATCTTCAATTTTTACTTTGCGATCGTCAAATATCCAAGTTGTTGCGTCTAAAGTAATATTAAATTTACAATTTCCTTTAATTTGTATCAATTTTTTTCACTCCTATCAATATCACAATTCAATTTTAACACATTTATATTGATGAACCTTCTGTTTTTACTTGCAATTTTAAGATTTCTAAGCTAAAATTTTATAAGTATAGAACCTAAAAGATTAAGGGGGAGTATGTCATGCATTACGATTCAGAAATTTGTCAGAAGGCATATGACCAATTATATAACGATTCTGAAAAGATTCTTCAGTTAATTAAGGTGCAAATGGACAACTTAACTATGCCCTCATGCCCGTTATATGAAGAAGTTTTAGATACGCAGATGTTTGGTCTTCAAAAGGAAGTTGATTTTGCAGTACAAATTGGACTTGTTGATAGAGAAAAGGGTCAGACACTTATGGCAAGTTTAGAAAAGGAACTATCTAAATTGCATGATGCTTTCACAAATGCTTAAATGATACAAAGTCTAGAGAGGAGAAATCTTTCTTTAGACTTATTTTTTTAGAATTGGAATGAGTAGATGGACTATATTAAAAGATTTTTTCGCTACATAAAAAATTATTCTAAATACATAGATTTTACGTTGTTAATCGCGTATATCATTTTATGTTTCATTGGTTTAGTGATGGTTTATAGTGCGAGTATGGTTGCTGCAACTAAAGGCTCATTAACTGGTGGCGTACCGGTTGCAGGTAATTACTTTTTTATTAGGCAATTAATGTATTGTATTGTTGGATTTGGAATTGTATTTTTTATGTCATATTTTATGCACATAAATATACTGAAAAATAAACGTGTTCAACAAATCATGATTTTTAGTGTTTTTGGTTTATTAGTATTAACATTACTAATCGGAACAGAAATAAACGGATCAACAAGTTGGATAAATTTAGGATTTATGAATTTGCAGGCATCTGAAATTTTAAAGGTAGTTATGATTTTATACTTATCATTTATTATTGATAAGAGAAGAAATCGATTAAAGCAATTCAAATTAGCTTTGATGATGCCATTATTCTTAATTGGAACATGTATTGGTCTTGTATTATTACAAAATGATACTGGACAAGCTTTACTATTATGCATGATAGTATTGTGTGTCTTTGCTTATTCAGGAATAGGTATAAAAGCTATTTTAAAATGGTCAGGTCCGATTTTAGCAGGTGTTGTGTTATTGATTGTATTTAGTATTGTCTTTAAAGGCGGTATTTTATCTCAGCACCAAGCTGATAGGTTCCATGTAATGGAAAATCCATTTAATTATGAAAGTGGTATTGGTTACCATTTAGCTAATTCATTGCTTGCTATAGGTAATGGAGGATTATTTGGTAAAGGTTTAGGTAATGGCGTTATGAAATTAGGTTATTTACCGGAACCGCACACCGATTTTATCTTCGCCGTTATTGCAGAAGAATTAGGTTTAGTAGGCGTATTATTTATAATTGGTTTGTTAATGTTTATTGTATATAAAGGATTTCTATATGCAGGTTTAACTGATTCATTCTTCTTTAAATTAGTTTGTGTTGGTATATCTAGTTATATTGGTGTACAAACATTTGTAAACTTAGGAGGAATTTCAGGTGCTATACCATTAACAGGTGTCCCACTACCATTTATGACTTTTGGTGGCTCATCCATGTTAAGTTTAAGTATAGCTATAGGAATTTTGCTATTAACTGCTAAACAAATCAAAATTGATAACATTGAGAGAAGGCGCTAAACTGCATATTTACTCAATCTAATTAATAAATTTTATAAAAAAAGCGTATTACAGTAGAATGTAATGCGTTTTTTTTATATAATGGACTAATACATCGTTTTTTGAAAATTCAAATACATTGAGGGGAGCCTTCAAATTATGAGCAAAATAAATAAATTATTAGTAGCCAATCGTGGTGAAATTGCGATTAGAATATTTAGGGCTGCAACAGAATTAGATATTGAAACAGTAGCAATTTATTCGAATGAAGATTTGGGAGCTTTACATAGGTATAAAGCGGATGAATCTTATTTAGTTGATGAAGATCTAGGACCGACGGAAAGTTACTTAGATATTGAAGCAATTATTAAAGTAGCAAAGAAAGCAGAAGTTGACGCTATCCATCCTGGATACGGCTTCTTAAGTGAAAATAAAACATTTGCTAAAAGATGTGCTGAGGAAGGTATTAAATTTATCGGGCCAGAACTTAAACATTTGGATATGTTTGGGGATAAGGTTAAAGCGAGAGCAACAGCACTAGATGCAGATTTACCAGTCATTCCTGGTACAGATGGTTCAGTTGAATCATTTGAAGAAGTAGAAGCATTTGCAAAAGAAAGTGGTTTTCCAATTATCATTAAAGCTATCTCAGGTGGCGGTGGTAAAGGAATGCGTATTGTTAATAGTGAAAGTGAGTTAGAAGACGCATACCAACGTGCTAAATCTGAAGCTGGAAAATCATTTGGGAATAGTGAAGTTTATGTGGAAAAATACATAGATCAACCTAAACATATAGAAGTGCAAATTATCGGAGATGAACATGGTAATTTAGTTCATTTATTCGAAAGAGATTGTTCAGTTCAACGTAGACATCAAAAAGTAGTTGAAGTAGCACCATCAGTTTCATTGAGTGACGAGTTAAGACATCGTATATGTAATTCAGCACTACATTTAATGAAAAAGATAGGGTATGTAAATGCGGGAACAGTTGAATTTCTTGTATCAGGTGATGAATACTACTTTATTGAAGTTAACCCACGTGTACAAGTAGAGCATACAATCACTGAAATGATAACTGGTATTGATATTGTAAAAACACAAATTTTAGTAGCAGCTGGTGAATCTTTATTTGGCGATGAAATTGAAATGCCTAAACAAGAAGATATCAAAACGCTAGGATATGCTATACAAAGTCGTATCACAACTGAAGATCCATTAAATGATTTCATGCCAGACACTGGTAAAATTATTGCGTATCGTTCAAGTGGCGGCTTCGGTGTAAGACTGGATGCTGGTGATGGATTTGAAGGTGCTGAAATTTCACCTTACTATGACTCATTACTCGTTAAAGTATCTACACATGCTATGTCGTTGAGACAAGCAACAGAAAAAATGCTTCGTTCTCTTAAAGAGATGAGAATTAGAGGTATTAAGACAAATATCCCATTCTTATACAATGTAGTAAATCATGAGAAATTTACTAAAGGTAGTTATACAACTAAATTCTTAGAAAATAACCCAGAGTTATTTGATATTACGCCTTCACGAGATAGAGGTACTAAAACTTTACAATACATTGGGAATATTTCGGTTAATGGTTTTCCAAGTGTTAGAAAACGTGAAAAACCACACTTCGAAAAAGTTAGGCTAGAAGAAATCTCTAATGAAGAAATTGCATCTTTATCAGGTACAAAACAAATATTAGAGCAACACGGTCCTGAAGGCGTAAGTAAATGGCTTAAAGAACAAGAAGAAGTATTGTTAACAGATACTACTTTTAGAGACGCACATCAGTCATTATTAGCTACGCGTATGCGTACTTATGATATGTTACAAATAGCGCCAGAAACAGCTAAATATTTAAATGATGCATTTTCATTAGAAATGTGGGGCGGTGCAACATTTGACGTTGCCTATAACTTCTTAAAAGAAAACCCATGGGAAAGATTAACGAGATTACGTAAAAAAATCCCTAATATTCTTTTCCAAATGTTATTAAGAGCATCTAATGCTGTTGGATATAAAAACTATCCTGATAATGTAATTGAAAAATTCGTTAAAGAAAGTGCAGATGCAGGCATCGACGTATTTAGAATATTTGATTCTCTAAACTGGTTAGATCAAATGAAAGTAGCCAATGAAGCGGTTCAAAAATCAGGTAAAATATCTGAAGGAGCAATATGTTACACAGGTGATATCTTAAACCCTGAAAGATCAAACGTTTATACGTTAGATTATTACATTAATTTAGCTAAAGAACTACAAAGCGAAGGTGTACACATTTTAGGGATTAAAGATATGGCTGGATTATTGAAACCAAAAGCTGCACATGAATTAATCGGTGAATTAAAAACACATATTGATATTCCTATACATTTACATACTCATGATACGAGTGGTAATGGTTTATTGGTTTATCAGAGTGCTATAAGAGCAGGTGTTGATGTAATAGATACAGCAGTAGCTAGTATGAGTGGTACAACATCTCAACCATCAGCGAACTCTTTATATTATGCTTTAAGTGGTAATGAAAGAGATGTAAGAACAAATATTGATGGTTTAGAAAGACTTTCACAATATTGGGATACAGTTAGAAACTATTATTCTGACTTTGAAAGTGACATTCGTTCACCACATACAGAAATTTATCAACATGAAATGCCTGGTGGACAATATTCAAACTTAAGTCAACAAGCGAAGAGCCTAGGATTAGGTGAACGTTTCAATGAAGTTAAAGACATGTACAAGCGTGTTAATTTATTATTCGGAGATATTGTCAAAGTTACACCATCATCTAAAGTTGTAGGGGATATGGCATTGTACATGGTTCAAAACGATTTGGATGAGGAAAGTGTCATTAAAAGAGGTCGTTCATTAGACTTCCCAGAATCTGTTGTTTCATTCTTTAAAGGTGAAATTGGACAACCGGTAAACGGCTTTAATAAAGAGTTACAAAAAGTTATATTAAAAGGTCAAACGCCTATCGAAAAACGACCGGGTGAATTATTAGAACCAGTAGACTTTGATAGTCTAAGAGAAGAATTACAAGAGAAACAACAAAGTGAAGTAACAGAACAAGATCTTATTAGTTATGCTATTTATCCAAAAGTATATGAACAATACATTAAGACTTACGAAAGTTTTGGTAATTTATCATTATTAGATACGCCTACATTCTTATTCGGAATGGCTAAGAATGAAACTGTTGAGATTACGATTGATAAAGGTAAGATATTAATCGTTAAACTATTATCTATCGGACACGTATATGAAGATGGACATCGTTGGGTTTATTATGAGTTGAACGGTCAACCACGTAAAGTATATGTTAAAGATGAACATGTTAAAGTATCTGATGCTGTTCTTCAAAAAGCAGATTTAAGTAATGAATCTCACATCGGTGCGCAAATGCCTGGAACAATTTCAGAAGTAAAAGTGAGCAAAGGTGATGAAGTTAAACAAGGTGATGCATTGATTATTACTGAAGCGATGAAGATGGAAACAACAATCCAAGCACCATTTGATGGAACGATTTCTAACATCTATGTTTCTTCAGGAGATAGTATTCAGACGCATGATTTAATCATTACAATAGATAAAGCTGAATAGCAAAATATTTATATACAAATAAAAAGCACGTACCATGAATTTTGATATGCTCCCTGTTAAGTAAACACTTAAATAGTGAAAACTTAGCAGGGAGTTTTATTATGACTAGAAATATTAAAATAGATATTAATACTTTATTAGAAGCTTTTGATTTATATGAACAAGGTTATAGCTTCTTAAACGTTATAAAAATGTTGTCATTGAATACAAATCGTAGATTATTAAGTGAAAAATACCAGAGGTATAAATTATATGGAGTTAATGGATTGTTACCTAAAACAAAAAATAACTCGTATCCGTCATCTTTTAAATTACAAATTATTAATGAGTATTTTGAAAAGGGAATATCACCTGTACAGTTGGCTATTAAATACAATATCCCATCAGATCGCACTGTTCGAAACTGGATAAAACGTTATACTATGGGTAAAGAGAACAAAACATATTCTCCAAAACCCGAGGTGTATACGATGAAAGCAAGAAAAACAAATTTAGAAGAACGCATTGAAATAGTTAAAGATTACATAGAAAGTAATAGTGATTATAAAACAATCGCTGATAAATATTCAGTGACTTATGGTCAAGTTTATAATTGGGTGAAAAAATATAAAAATCATGGTAATGCTGGTTTAGAAGATGGACGAGGCAAAGGGAAACCTCAATCTATAATGACAGAAGATGAAATGAAAGATGCAGAAATTAAAGCATTAAAAGAACGAAATAAATATTTAGAAATGGAGAATGAGGTTTTAAAAAAGCGGAGAGAATTCGAAAGAGAGATGATGAATCAAAAAGTAAACAAATCACGTCATACAAAACGATCAAAGCGCTAAAAAATAAATATCCAATTAAATGGTTATGTAGTGTTTTAGGAATAAATAGATCAAGTTATTATAAATGGACAAATAGAAAAACCTCTAAGAGAGAGATTGAAAATAATACATTAATGGAAGATATCAACGATATCTATCACCAATATCAAGGTATTTATGGTTATAGACGCATTTATATCTATATCCGTCTTAAATTAAATAAACGTGTAAATCATAAGCGTGTTTATAGATTAATGAAACAATTAAAATTAAAATCTATTATACGTCGTAAAACCAAACGTTATAAGCCTTTTACTCCTGAAGTTACTGCACAAAACATTTTAAATAGATCATTTAATGAAACTAAGA
>NZ_JAJNIQ010000016.1:0-36283 GCF_022386395.1 Mammaliicoccus sp. J-M40 | reverse complement strand
CTAGGCCGGCTAAATGGTGGAGAATGACGGGTTCGAACCGCCGACCCTCTGCTTGTAAGGCAGATGCTCTCCCAGCTGAGCTAATTCTCCAATTAACAATACTGCCCGGCAGCGTCCTACTCTCGCGGAACGTAAGTCCAACTACCATCGGCGCTAAAGAGCTTAACTTCTGTGTTCGGCATGGGAACAGGTGTGACCTCTTTGCTATCGCCACCAGACAATGTTGTTTCGTTTTTGTCTTACTTTATATATTATATAGAGTTAGTTTATGTTTTTCAATAGTAAATTTTACACCTTGTTAACTTTCTTTACAAAGTTTTCGAATTCACGTCCGCTTGTTTTCAGCGACCTTTATATAATACCCAATTTATATTCTTTCGTCAATGCTTTTTATGAAAAAAGTTGTTTTTTTAATAAGAAAACGTTTTAACGCTTTATTTATGTCATTTAATACCAAAAATAAAGGCAATAACCTTATTATTAAAGGTTATTGCCGAACATAAAATTATTTTTGTCTCATATATGGGAATAATAGTACATCTCTTATTGATGCTGAATTTGTTAATAGCATAACTAAACGGTCAATACCAATACCTAATCCACCTGTCGGCGGCATACCATATTCTAATGCTTCGATGAAATCTTCATCCATTTCATGTGCTTCATCATTACCTTGATCTTTTTCTTTCACTTGTGCTTCAAATCTTTCACGTTGATCGATTGGATCATTTAATTCTGTAAATGCATTAGCGTGTTCTCTACCAACTATAAATAGTTCGAAGCGATCAGTAAATCGTGGATCTTCTGGATTTTTCTTAGCTAATGGTGATATTTCAATTGGATGTCCATAAATAAACGTAGGTTGAATTAATTCTTCTTCTACTTTTTGTTCGAAGAATTCATTTAAGATATGACCATATGTCATACGATCTTCTACTTCTATATTATGTTGTTTTGCTAATTCATGTGCCTCTTCATCAGTTTTAACTTCATAGAAGTCTACTCCTGTATATTCTTTGACAGCATCTACCATGTGCCATCTCTTCCATTTTGAAGCTAGATCGATTGTTTCTTCTCCATATTGAATTGTAGCAGAACCAAGTACTTTTCCAGCTATTGAAGCGACCATTGCTTCAGTTAAATCCATAATATCATTATAGTCTGCATAAGCTTCATATAACTCTATCATAGTGAACTCAGGGTTATGTCTCGTTGACACACCTTCATTACGGAATACTCTTCCGATTTCATATACTTTTTCTAAACCACCAACAATAAGTCGTTTTAAGTGCAATTCAATTGCTATTCTCATGTATAAAGTAGCATCTAAAGCATTATGATGTGTAACGAACGGACGTGCTGAAGCACCTCCTGCTATTTGATGCATCATTGGTGTTTCAACTTCTAAGAAACCTTTTTGGTTCAAGTAATTTCTCATCTCTTGAATAATTTGGCTACGTGTAATGAATGTTTTTGTTGATTCTTCACTTGTAATTAAGTCTAAGTAACGTTGACGATAGCGTTGTTCAATGTCTTGTAAACCATGATATTTATCTGGTAAAGGTCTTAAAGACTTAGTTAATACTACGAATTCTTTCGCTTTAACAGATAATTCACCAGTATTTGTCTTGAACATAACACCTTTAATTCCAACTATGTCTCCTAAATCAGCATGTTTCCAAATTTCAAATTGTTCTTCACCGACTTGGTCTTTACGAACATAAATTTGAATTTGTCCTGTTATATCTTTAACATGAGCAAATCCTGCTTTACCTTTACCTCTTTTAGTCATCAAACGTCCAGCTATAGCAACTGAAGACTCTTCTTCTTTTTCTTGAAGTTCTTCTTTTGTAAATTCGTCCCATTCTTTATGTAAAGTAACAGAATCTCCGCTTCTTACAAATTTCTGCCCGAATGGATCAATACCTAAATCTCTTAATTCTTGTAGTTTTTCTCTTCGAACCAACATTTGGTCATTCATTTCTTCTGACATGATCTTCCACTCCTTAATTAAATTGCACTTATTTCTTGTTGTTGCTCTTCAACAAATTGTTCAAGAATACTTACTAACTCATCTCTTGTATTTGTTTGATTTATAACTTTTCTAACTCTACCTCTTACATCTTTTAAGTACCATGAAGCATGTTTTTTCATTTCCTATTTCCCACATGGTCTAACCTCTTTCTTTATTATACTTTACTACTTGTTCGTCGTTTGGCAATAGCTCCCAAATATATTTTTTGGATATTGGTTCAACAACATTTGAGGCGATATCATTAAGTGGTACCATCACAAATGCTCTTTCTGTCATTCTTGGGTGTGGCACTTCTAAGTCTGGTGATTGAATAACGGATTGATCATATAATAATATATCAATATCAATGGTACGTGGTCCCCATCGTTCATTTCTAACACGATGTAATTGTTGCTCAACCATCATACATACTTTCAACAAGTCTAATGCTTCTAATTCAGTTGAGATTTCGATACACATATTCAAAAAATCAGGTTGTTCTGTGTATCCTACCGGTTTTGTTTCATATATTGGAGATACTTGCGTTACTTTGATACCTTCTTCTGAATTTAAAAATGTAACAGCTTGTTCTAATTGAAGTTCCCTCTCTCCTATATTACTTCCTAAACCTAAATATGCGGTATGCATTTATCTCTTCCTCACGATCTCAATACCAACACCATTATAATGTCCCGGAATTGGCGGATTATTTTTCGTAATCTTTACTTTAGTTTCCAATACTCGATTATAGTGCGAAAATAATTGTTTTGCAATACGTTCTGCGAGATGTTCAATTAATTGTACTGGTTCGCCTTCCATTATTTCTTTAACAATCTCGAATACTTCACCGTAGTTTACAGTCTTTTCTAAATCATCTGTTTCTCCAGCTTCAGATAAATCTAATTTCAATTCTAAATCTACTAAAAATATCTGCCCTAATTCGTTTTCAGCTTTAAATGCTCCATGATATCCATAAAAAGACATGCCATCTAGTATAATTTTATCCATATTTTATATCCCTTTCAAAGCATCAATAGTTTGCGCAACTCTTTTATTCATTTTTACGTTGTGTACGCGTACAGCATGAATACCTTTTTCAATTCCAAAAGCTGTCGTTGCTGCAGTTGCTTCATCACGCTCTTTCACATCTATATTTCCACCTAGTAAATCATTGATGAGACGTTTTCTACTTGTAGCCAGCATCACTTTATAACCTGTTGCTACTAATTCATCTAACCTCGACATTACTATACGTTCTTCTTCTCTTGATTTAGCAAATCCAATACCAGGATCTAACCAAATATTTTTTTCGGGTATTCCTGCTATTTCTGCTTGATTTGCTTGTTTCAATAAAGATAATAGCAATTCATCCATCACTGGCATTTCTCGGTTGCCGTCCCCATTATGCATTAAAATAATTTCGGCATCATATTTCGCAACAACATTAAATATTTCAGGGTCATATAACCCAGCCCATTGATCGTTAATCATCGTTACACCACGTTTTAACGATTCTTCTGCAACTTGGCTTCTAAACGTGTCTACCGATAATTGAACATCTAAATCATTTAATGCTTCTATTACAGGTATAACTCTATTCAATTCTTCTTCTGTCTTTGCTACTTTAGTATGTCCAGGACGTGTTGAAACACCGCCAATATCTATAATATCTGCACCTTCACTTATTAATTGTTCAGCATGTGCTCTAGCATTTTCAACACTATTATAAGAACCACCATCAGAAAAAGAATCTGGCGTCACATTTAAAATACCCATAACTTTCGTATTTTTCACAATAGAAAACCTACCTTTTACATAGATAAACTTATTATAACAAATTTAAAAAATCACGCCTAAATGAAATAACTTATTTAAGTTATTTATTCTAGACGTGATTCGTAATTAAAAGTTAATACATTATAAAATTATAAATGATTAGTCTTCAAAAGCATATAATGGTGTAGATAGGTAACGTTCACCGTTACTTGGTAATACTGTAACAACTGTTTTACCTTCACCTAATTCTTTTGCTTTTTTCAATGCAGCTTTTATAGCAGCACCAGATGAAATACCGCCAAGAATCCCTTCTTCTTTAGCAACTCTTCTAGACATTTCCATCGCTTCTTCATTTCCTACTTTAATAACATCATCATAAACTTTTGTATCTAAAGTGTCTGGGACAAACCCTGCACCTAAACCTTGTAGTTTATGTGGTCCTGGGTTTCCGCCACTTAATATAGCAGAATCTTCAGGCTCAATAGCTACGATTTGGATGTTAGGGTATTTTTCTTTAAGCACTTTACCTGCACCAGTTAATGTTCCGCCTGTACCGACACCAGCTAAGAAAGCATCTATTTCTGTACCTTCGAATTGTTCAACTAATTCTGGACCAGTTGTTAATTCATGAACTTTAGGGTTTGCTGGGTTTTCGAATTGTTGTGGTTCAAAATAGCCTTTTTCTTCTTTGAGTTCTTTTGCTTTTTTGATAGCACCTTTCATTCCTTCAGCTCCAGGTGTCAATACTAATTCGGCACCATAAGCTTTTAATAGCGCACGACGTTCACTACTCATTGTGTCCGGCATAACAAATACTGCTTTGTAACCTTTTGCAGCTGCTACCATTGCTAGACCGATACCAGTATTACCAGATGTAGGCTCTATAATAGTATCGCCCGGTTTAATTTTGCCTTCTTTTTCAGCAGCTTCTAACATCGCTAAAGCGATTCTATCTTTAACTGAACTACCCGGGTTTTGATATTCTAATTTTACATAAACATCTGCCGAACCATCTTCCACTACTCTATTTAATTTAACAACAGGTGTATCTCCAATTAATTCAACAATATTATTTACTCTCTTAGCCATTTATAATTCACTCCTAGTCAGTATTTTCAATTTCATATCTTAGTTTCTTTATCGGATATACTTATTATAACAAAATACGCCTTAAAGTGAAAGTATTTACTAAATTACTTTTTACATTTATTTTTTAAGTGACATTAAATCTTCTTCTGTAAAATTATATTTCGTCCTACAGAAATGGCATTCTACTTCAGCTCCATGATCTTCTTCTATCATTGAGTCGATTTCTGCCTCTCCTAAACCTTTAATTGCATTTAAGAATTTTTCTCTTGAACAATTACATTTGAACTCTACTTCCATGTTATCAATTATTCTTGTGTTTTCTTTTCCTAACACCGTTTCAATTAATTCTTCTGGTGAAAGGCCTCTATCTATCAATTTAGAGACAGGTTCCATTTGATTAATTTTTTCTTCAATCGCTTCAATCGTTTCTTCAGAAGCACCTGGCATAAGCTGAATAACAAACCCGCCTGCTGCTTTAATAGAATTATCTGGGTTTACCAGTACACCTAGTCCAACAGCTGATGGAACTTGTTCACTCGTAACAAAATAATAAGTAAAGTCTTCGCCAAGTTCTCCCGAAACAATCGGTGTAGAACCTGTGAAATAGTCTTTTAGCCCAATATCTTTTACGACGCTTAACATACCATCTGTACCTACTGCACGTCTTACGTCCAATTTACCTTGATCATTTAACGGGAAATGAGTTTGAGGATTTTGAACATAACCTCTAACTTCACCTTTAGCATTAGCATCTACCATAATTTTACCTATAGGTCCGCCTCCGTCGATAGTAATCGTTAATTTCTCTTCATTTTTTAACATTGAACCCATTATCACGCCTGCTGTCATCGATCTTCCCAATGCAGCAGAAGCAGTTGGCCATGTGTAATGTCTTGTTTGAGCTTCTTGAATTGTATTTGTAGTCTGTACAGCAAAAGCACGTACTTCATCATTAAATGCCAATGCTCTTACTAAATAATCTTTTGTCATAAATATACTCCTTCTTTAAAAAAAGCCCCTCTCAATCAAACTATTGAAAGGGACTTGTATAAATTTATTCTTTACGATCTGTAGGTTTATTGTCACCTAAATCATCGATATTTGGTTCTTCTTTATGTGCTGGCTCATCATTAGATTTTTCTTCATCAGATTCTTGTTCATCTTTCGAATTATGAGATTCTTCTTTTTTAACCTCTTCGTAAGATTTACCAATTTTGTCATCTTCGACATCTAATGTGCCTTCTTGTTGTGTTAAGTCACCTTCATATTTATCTTCGTCAGGTTCATTGTCTTCTTCTAAGTGAGAATCATCGTATTTAACTTCTGGTAATTTTCCTTCGTTAAATAATGAGTGGATTTGTTCAGCGACTAACGTTTCTTCAACAAGTAATGTTTTAGCAATTAACTCTAATTGAGATTTATGCTCTGTAAGAATTTGTTTACAACGTTCATATTGTTCTTTAATAATACGTTGTACTTCTGAATCAATTTCATAAGCAATTTGATCTGAATAATTTGGTTCAGACTGCATATCTTTACCTAAGAATACTTGTCCACTGTCTGAGCTACCGAATTGTAACGGACCTAATTTCTTACTCATACCGTATTCTGTAACCATCTTACGTGCAATACTAGTAGCACGTTGGAAGTCGTTATGTGCACCAGTTGATGCCTCACCAAAGTTAATCTCTTCAGAAACACGACCACCTAATAGTCCAACTATTTTATCTAATAGTTCTGGTTCAGTCATGAAGTAACGATCTTCTTTAGGTAACATCATTGCATATCCACCAGCTTGTCCGCGAGGAACGATTGTTACTTTATGAACCATTTCAGCTTCATCTAATACACAACCGATAATTGTATGTCCCGCTTCATGGAAAGCCACAATATTTTTTTCTTTTTCGGAAATAACACGTGACTTCTTGGCTGGTCCAGCGATAACTCTGTCTGTAGCTTCTTCTATATCTCGCATATCAATTTTAGTTTTATTTGTACGAGCAGCAACTAATGATGCTTCATTTAATAAGTTTTCTAAATCTGCACCTGAGAATCCTGGTGTTCTTTGTGAAATTGCTTTTAGGTCTACTGTTTCATCTAAAGGTTTATTACGAGCATGTACTTTAAGTACTGCTTCACGACCTCTAACATCTGGACGACCAACTTGAATTTGTCTATCAAAACGTCCAGGACGTAATAATGCTGGGTCAAGAATATCAGGACGGTTAGTAGCTGCAATCATAATGATACCTTCGTTTTCACCGAAGCCATCCATTTCAACTAATAATTGGTTCAGTGTTTGTTCACGTTCATCGTGTCCACCGCCAACACCTGCGCCACGTTGACGACCTACAGCGTCAATTTCATCAATAAAGATGATACATGGAGCATTTTTCTTAGCATTTTCGAATAAGTCACGAACACGGCTTGCACCGACACCAACGAACATCTCAACGAAGTCAGAACCACTTATTGAAAAGAACGGTGTTCCAGCTTCACCTGCAACAGCTCTTGCAAGTAAAGTTTTACCTGTTCCTGGAGGACCAACTAGTAAAACACCTTTAGGTATTCGTGCGCCCATTTTCTTGAATTTACGATTATCTTTAAGGAAATCTACAATTTCCACTAATTCTTGTTTCTCTTCGTCAGCACCTGCTACATCAGAGAATCTAACGCGTTTTTTCTGGTCGTCATAAAGTTTGGCTTTTGATTTACCAAAGTTCATAACGCGGCCGCCACCGCCACCGCCGCCGCCTTGCATTTGGCTTAAGAAGAATATAAATAAAAATGCAATAATTAAAACAGGGATGAGTGTCGTTAACACACTTACGAACACACTTTGTTTTTCTTCTTCTTTGACATTGAATTTCAAGTCACTTTGCTTATCGGCTGTTTCTGTAATTTTTTTCAGATCATCTTGGTTGTTAAATAGGATTGAAGATGTATATTTTTCATCTTTACCTTTTTTTAGTTCACCGCTAACCATATAAACATTTTGTTCTGGTTGAATAGTTAACGTTTTTAAATCGCCTTTTTCTAACTTCGTCATAAACTCATTATATGTAAGTTGTTTTGGTGATTGTCCGTTGCCATTAATGAACTGGAACACACCAAATAGGACGATAGCTAAAAGCGCAATCATTAATATATTTCGAAAAGCTTTTTGCATTCAATTTGTCCTCCTACTCAATTAATAAAACTAACAAAAATTTTACCACATTTATAATTTCACACGCTAGTAATTAACCTTACTTAACTAATCATTCATAGATTTCAGGTTTTAACGTTCCAATATACGGTAAATTACGATATTTCTCAGCAAAATCTAATCCATAACCCACTACGAATTCATCTGGAATTTTTTCGCCGACGTATTTAGCTTCAATATCCACTTTACGCTTCATTGGCTTGTCTAATAGTGTCACAATTTCAATAGAATTAACATTTCTGTATTTCAATAAATCAACTATTGAATTTAAAGTTGTACCCGTTTCTAAAATATCTTCAATGATAATCACATCTCTATTTTCAACTGATGTACTTAAGTCTTTTAAAATTTTAACTTCTCCAGTTGATTCTGTTCCACCATGATAGCTTGACACATCCATGAAATCTATTTCTAAATGCGTATCAATATTTTTGATTAAATCTGTCATGAACATAATGGACCCTTTAAGGATTCCTATACAAATAGGTGTTTTTCCATTATAATCTTCTGTGATTTGCTTTCCTAGTGTTTTGCATCTTTCTTGAATTTCATCTGCAGATAAAACAACAGACTTAATCGAATCTTTCATTAAAAGTCATCTCCAATATAAGTGATAGTTAATACATTTTTAAAGTTAGAATCAATCCAAATATCCCCTATTGCTACAATATCATCCTCGTTAACAATAATCGGACAGTAATCACGTTTATGTATATCCATCTTGTTGTCTATCATGATTCTATTTACTTTTTTGTGTTGTTTATTTCCCCGGTTATAATACTGAATACGATCTCCTGGCTCTCTTATTCTTACAAATAAAGGAGACGATAATCGTTTAGCTTCAATCACCCAATTCCCAAATATAAATTGCTCATCATTATCAATATATATAGAATTTACATTGAACTCAATATCTTTACATAGTAATAATTTATCATATGCTACAATAAACTGCCAATCATCAGATACTGGAATAACGGATTGTTTTTTTTGATTATGAAATATGTCGAGCCATTCTTGATAAGCCTTCATACTAAATTGACGTTGAACATACTTTCCTAACAAATTATCGAGAATCTGAATTTTTATAAGTGGGTTTAAATCATTAAATTTATGACGGTCTATTACTATTTTAGACCCTTGAACAACCTCATTGTTTATAAACATTTGTGCTTGTTGATTTACTAAATCCCGAGCATCATCCATCCATTGGTTCAATGTAACTAAATGAGAAGTTGATAATTCATCTCGTTCATCAACTATAGGTAAAATATTATTGCGAATATAATTCCTTGTATATTTAGTGTCTTGGTTGGATTGATCTTCAAAATAAGTAAATTGAGTTTCATGTTGATATTGTCTTAATTCTGATTTGGATATATTTAAAAAAGGACGTATGATTTTATAACCATTTCTAGTTTGGTTTTTAGAAATACCAAGTGAAGATCGACCGATTCTACCTGAAAACAGTCGGTATGCTATGGTTTCTTTTTGGTCGTCTAGATGATGTGCTGTTAATAAAATCGTACTATTGGTTTCTTTCATTATTTGATCAAACCATTCATATCTCATGTTTCTAGATACATCTTGAATACTTTTATTTTGTTGCACTACATCAGACAAGTCTAATGTTTTAATATATATTTCAATATTATGTTCTTCACAAAATTCTTCAATAAATTTCGCTTCATCTTGCGACTCTTTTCTTAAGCCATGATTTACATGTAAGCAAATCAATTTTTGATAAGTGTGTTTGTACGTCGTATTTAGTAAATGTAATAACGACATACTATCTATCCCAGTTGAAACAGCCAATGCTAAATTATCATCATGTTCCCAAGTTATCTCGAGCATTGTTACACACCTCAATCTATAAATTCAATTGATTATCTCAAAATAAAAAGAGGCTCAAGTTATTAGCCTCTTTTAATTATAATCAATTATCGTCTTGCACCTTTACCGCCACGACGTGATTCAGTTTGTCTCTTAATAGACGTTAACTTATCCTCACTATCTTTTAAAAAGTTTGATAATTTTTTCTCAAAGTCTTCAGGCTTTGCTTCTTTCTTTGGCGCTTGACGTTTCGGACGTTCTTTAGCTTTTTTAATAGATAAGCTAATTTTGCCGTCATCCGCTACTGTTAATACTTTAACTTCTACTTCATCGCCTACAGATAAATGGTCATTAACATTTTCTACGTAGTTATCAGCGACTTCACTGATGTGCACAAGGCCACTTTTCCCTTCAGGTAATTCAACAAACGCACCAAAATTTTTAATACCTGTAACTTTCCCTTTGACTTTATTGCCTACTTCAATTGACATATTATTACTGTATCCTCCTGATATAATTTCACTTTAACCTTATTATATGCTTCTATACAAAATTATACAACGTCATATATAGATTATTTGTCTTTTTCTGAATTTTTTTTGTCTTCTGGTAATTTAAATATAATTTCACCGTCATTACTAAGGAAATATTCGCTTCTTGCTAATTTTTCAATATATTCTTTATTATTTAAACGTTTTATTTGTTCTTTCAACTCTATTTCTTGATCCTGTAATTTTTCATAAGTTACAGCTTTTTCTTTACGTTCTTGCACTAACTCTTCATTACGATTTTTTTGCAAAAACAACATAATAATCATGATGATAATGATAAGTAGCAAAATTCCACCAAACAAGGTTAATCTTTTTCGTACCACTTGGCGCGTTTTATTGACAGTTTTCTTTTTTTTGTTTTGTGACTGTGTAAATTCATTATCTAAATTTTTAATTTTTTGCGCCATAAGAATACCTCCTTATTTATATAGAATCTTGTATTTTCTCTTCTTTGACAACTTCAAACATTGTTTTTGCATTCTCTTTATTAGCATGCTCAGAAAGCCCTGTTACTTTCACTACAATAATACGATTACCTAATTTAAGTTCTAATTCATCATCTACATTAACATTTGTGCCAGCTTTAGCAGTTTGTCCATTTATTTTAACTCTGCCTTGGTCACTTACTTCTTTAGCTAATGTTCGACGTTTAATCAAACGCGATACTTTTAAGTATTTATCTAATCTCAAAGTTTCAAATCCCCTCTATTAATTAATGCTTTAAGTTCTTTTTCATTTAAACTGTCTAATTTGGTTTTATCATACAACTTCAAAAAGTAATCAGCAAATATTTTTTCCAATTTTTCACGTTTTACTTTTCCTTCTTTTTGTTTTTCTTTTTGCCAAATTTCATGTAGATCATCTAAGCTATCTGCTTTTTCTTCTCCAAACACATGAGGATGTCTTCTGACCATTTTACTCGTTAAAACACCAACTACTTCTCTAATATCAAAGTATCCTTCTTTCTTCCCAATAGCAGAATGCAGCATGACTTGTAATAAAACATCGCCTAATTCCTCTATCATATGGTCTATATCATCTTCATCGATTGCTTCAATTAATTCAAATGCTTCTTCAATTATATAACGTTTTAACGTTTCATGAGTCTGCACTTTATCCCATGGACATCCATCTTCAGATACAAGTGTGTCTATTGTTTTTTCCAAATACTGAAAATCATTATACATTTCATTATCGTCAGTTATCTTAGGTACAAACAAACTTGTTAAATTAGATAGTGATGCGTGGTGGTCCATTTCATATAATGGACACGTAATAACATCAGCTTCTCCCAATCTTGCATTTGTAACTAAACTAACTATATGTTCGTCTGGATAACGCTCCATTAAAGTGACTTTAACATCAGATGCTACCATTTGATCATAAACTTGTGTAATAATCGTGTTTGTTCTTATATTTAACATCTTTTCTTCTAGGTTTGTACCATCTAATAATGTTAAACCATCGTTTGGATCTATTTTAATCGCTCTAAACATATCATCAAGAAAACTTTTACCACCTAAAATTTTTACTTGAGCATCTGTTTCTAATAGAAATTGAGTCGTCGTTTCTGCCACCATCGGGTCTCCAGGAACTGCATAAATAACCTCTTCATTTCGAGACTTATCGATTAACGTATCTACAATTTCATTATATACATCTATAAAATGATCATGCTTTTCATAAATATAATCGAAGCTTTCCCAATTCACTTCTTTTAATTCATTCACGACAGGGTGTTCTATTGTTCTTGCATATACTTTATCAGCTGATTGTAAAGTTCTATATATGCCCAATGGCAGTTCTTCAAGACTATAGTTTCCTAAACCAACGACTGTAATTTGTTGAGACATTGTTTTACTTCTCCTTCATCAATTTATCCATTAAAGGTAAATGTTGACACTCTTCTCTTTTTAATATTTTCAATTTAATTATACCTAATAACACAATAATAACTCCAACAATACCCGCTAAAACGAGGACTAACAAACTTGATAGTCTTGATTGAGTAGGAATACTTAGCACTATTTGTACTAATCCAGACATTATAGTTAGCGTGAAGATTACTTTAGCAATAAATAATCCCATGTTTTGAAATCGATATAATTTCATGACGATGATATGCAATGTTAATGCATAAATACCCAAAGATATTACAGTAGCCAAACTGGCCCCAAATATTCCAAATTGCATCACAAATACATAGTTTCCTATACTTTTAAATAGTAATCCTATTATAAGTGCAATGAGTAATACTGACCGTCTAGCTTTAACTTGTAATAACGCTGTATACATAATAATAAATGTGACAAATACAACTGAAAGCATAAATACACTTAATGTGCCTACTAATTCGTTCGTCTTAAAGAATACCGTATTTAGTAAAGGCAAGAGATTTATTAAACCTATTGCTGCAGCCATACTGAAAAGTACTGTTATTTTGAGTGACGTGTTAGCATATTCATTAACTAAATGATGATTTTTCTTCTGTAACTCTTCCGTAAGGAGTGGAATGAGTACAAAACTAAATGTAGTCGTAATAATCAGCCCCATTTGAATAAGCGAAGCCCCTCTATCAAATATACCTTTCACTTTTATGCTTTCCTGAAATGTATAGCCAGTATCTTGTAGTAAATGGATTAATGTAAATGAATCCACTAATTGCCACAATATAAGAATCAAATAAGATATGGCATATAATACAGTCATAATAATGACATCTTTTAAATCATTAAAATTTATTTCCCAGGAAAAATGAAATTTTGGCTTTCTTTTCAAATAAAAATATAAAACAATGCTAAAAAGCCCAATAACTGAACCACTTATTGCAATTGTTCCAGCTTGGTAAATTGAAACATCCATGTACATAAATACAGAAATAGCAATAAATATTACAATCACTCTTAATACTTGATCAATTACTTGTGATATCGCAATAGTATTCATTTGGTGTTTCATTTGATAATATCCTCGTACCATCGAAATAAACACGAGTGGTATTAAGGCAATACTAGCCATGCGAATCATAGGTGTTAGTTGTACGTCACCCATCCAACTACTTATAGTAGGTGCAAAAACTAACACCCCTATACTGGTGGTTAGACAAATACTTTGTAACCACCAAAATAATGCTGAAATAGTAGTTTGAGGTCGTTTAATCATCCAACTGCTCATTACGCTAGGTAAAGCATTTAAACTTACTACACTCACAATCGCGACTAATGGGTAAACTTGTTGATAAGCATATAAACCTTCATCGCCTAATATATTTTGATAAGGTACTCTATAAATTGCACTTAATGACTTAACGATTACCATAGTAATAGTTAAGAGTAATACACTATTAAAAATCGGTTTAGATTGCGTCATCATCCACCAAACTCTCATTAATAACTTCTGTTAAGAACTTCAAATCATCAAGCCACTGTTTTGTTTTTTGTAACTTAAACACCATTTGATTATCCGCAACAGCTATTCTAAGCTTTCTACCTAGTGGTTCTGTAACTTTAAATAATACGTCACCTTTCAAGTGGTTTGTTGTATATTCTGAGGTTGTTAATTGAATTGTATTTCCTGTTTCTTTAATCTCGGTAATTCCAAATAAAATACCATTTAATCTAATTCTTACAACATCTAGTAATCGTTCTACTTCTACAGGGTATTCACCAAAGCGATCGATTAGTTCATCTTGCAAGTCTTCTAACTGGGAAACAGTAGTAATACTTCTCATCTTTTTATACATTTCAATTTTTGCTTGTTCATTTTTGATATATTCTGCAGGTATATAAGCGTCAACTTTAACATCAACTTCTAATTGTGGTCCTTCTGATTCAGGTTCTATACCACGTTTGACATTGACCGCTTCTTCTAACATTTGAGAATATAAGTCATAACCAACAGAATCTATAAATCCTGATTGCTGACTTCCTAACAGGTTACCTGCACCTCTTATATTCAAGTCTCTCATTGCAATTTTAAACCCGCTACCTAATTCTGTAAATTCTTTAATTGCTTGTAACCTTTGTTCAGCAACTTCTGTCAGTACTTTATTTTGTTCGTGTAAGAAGTAAGCATAACCTATTCTACTAGAACGTCCAACGCGCCCTCTTAATTGATAAAGTTGGCTTAACCCAAATCGATTCGCATCTTCAATAATCAAAGTGTTAGCGTTAGGAACATCTACGCCCGTCTCTATAATTGTCGTAGTTACTAAAATATCATATTCACCGTCAACAAAATTAAGCATAGTCTCTTCTAACTCACGTTCCGTCATTTGACCATGGGCTACACCTATTCTCGCATTAGGCATAAGCATCGATAACTGCTCACTCTTTTGGTAAATCGATTGAACCCTATTATATAAATAGAATGCCTGCCCACCTCGAGACAACTCTCTTTCTAATGCCTCTTTTACAAAATTCATATTCTGTTCTAATACATAAGTTTGTACTGGGAATCTATTCTCAGGTGGCGTTTCTATAACAGATAAATCTCTTACACCTAACAAGCTCATATGAAGGGTTCTTGGTATTGGTGTAGCTGTTAGTGTTAATACATCAACATTAGTTTTTAATGCCTTAATTCTTTCTTTATGTTTAACACCAAATCGTTGTTCCTCATCGACAATTAATAAACCTAAATCTTTATATTCTACATCTTTACTTAGTAATTTATGAGTACCAACTACGATGTCTACAAAACCTTTTTTAATACCTTCTTTTGTTTCTTTTACTTGTTTAGGCGTTCTAAAACGACTCATCATTTGAATTTCGACAGGATATTCTTGCATTCTCTCTCTAAAAGTTTCAAAGTGTTGTTGAGCCAAGATAGTTGTAGGTACTAAGACTGCTACTTGTTTACCTTCTAACACAGCTTTGAAAGCTGCTCTAATCGCAACTTCAGTTTTACCGTAACCAACATCTCCACAAAGTAAGCGGTCCATAGGTCTAAGTTTTTCCATATCACCTTTGATTTCTTCTAATGAAGTAATTTGATCTGGTGTTGGTTCATAAGGGAAGTCCATTTCAAATGTCATTTGTTCTTCAGAATCAGGTCCATATTGATAGCCTTCCACTTGCTCACGTTCTTGATAAAGTTTTAATAATTCATCAGCAATATCTTCAACATTTTTTTGAACTTTAGCCTTTGTTTTTTTCCATTCTGTTCCGCCTAATTTATTAACTTTAGGCTCTTTATCATCTGAGCCAACAAACTTTTGAACATCGTTCATTTGATCAACAGGTACAAATAATTGGTCTGTTCCTTTGTACTGAATTTTAATATAGTCTTTGTGTATGCCTGAAACTTCTAATGTTTCAACACCTAAATATTTACCTACACCGTGATGTACATGAACAACGTAATCTCCGACATTTAACTCTTGATAAGACTTAATTTTCTCTGCATTCGACAGTTTTTGTCTTCTTTTAGATTGTTTACGTTCGCGTGCTTTGAAGAGTTCTTTTTCAGTCACAACAACTAATTTCATGTACGGCAATTCAAATCCTTCAGATAATGCGCCATCTGTAACAACTGCTTGACCACTATTATCGATATGTTCTATACGATCTATTACAGTTGGTATCTTCATGTCGCTGAGCATACTTTGAATTCTCGTTTTGCGTGTTTCTGATTCTGCCAATAAAACAACAGTGAATCCTTGTTTCATATAGCGATCAAATTCAGACTGCATAATATCATATTGTCCATAAAAACGTTGCACTGGTTTACATGAAAACTTGACCATTTCCTCTATCTCTACAGGCATGCTTGCTGTAAATAAAGTAAAATAAGAAATTTTATGTTTATTCAACAAATCAGTAAACGCTGATTCTACAATAAAGCGTTGTCCTATAAACGCTTGCCCAGATTCAATTAAAGATTGCGTGAATTCTTCAATTTCTACATCTAATGAGTTTTCAGTGTCTTTAATTCTATTATATTCATCTACTACAATAAGAGCGTCTTCTGCTAAATAATCTACAAATGTAGATACCTCATCATACATAAATGCAATAACTCGTCTTAAAATCTGATGATCTTTTAATTCATCATCTTGCATTAAAATATTTTGATAAGTGTCTTTCAAATCAGGACGAATTTCTTTCGGTAGTTTTTCACGCGTTTGCTCATATGATTCTTCCATACGTTCTGATAATCTATTGATTTGTTCTGAAGTGAAAATATAATCACTTGCACTTGTTATTTCAACTTCTTCTACATTTTGTAAAGAACGCTGCGTTTCAACATCAAAGACTCTCATACCATCTACTTCTGTATCAAACAACTCAATACGTACAGGGTCTCCAATAACAGGGTATATATCGATTAAGCCACCTCGAATTGAGAATTCACCAATCGCTGAAACTAGGGACTGTCTCTTGTATCCCATATCAACTAATTGCTTAGCCCATTCTTCTAACTCTATATCATCACCTATTTTTATAGATTTATAATGATCTTTCCAAATGGACGGAGGTGTGAGTTGTTTCTTCAAGCCATTTATTGGCACGATAAATAACCCTTTCTTACTTTGAGCAAGATGGGTTAGAGTTCTAACACGCTCACTCATTAAGTCTGGGCTTTGTGTTGAAAATGCTTCAATCATAATATCTTGTACAGGAAATTTAAATACTTCTTCAGGCGGTAATAATTGCAGTATGTCTGCTTCTAATTTATCCGCTTGGTATAAATTATTTGTCACAATGACTAATTGTTTATCGTGTTTCAAATATTGTTCTAGAATAAGCAATGCTTTACTAGATTGATTCAAACCGGTAACGAGTATGTTTTTTTCTCCAAAAATACGTTCTAAATCTTGAAATCGCTCATCTTTTTGTATAATTTCATGAATGACATGTCTCATTCTACTTCACCGTTAAACTGATTCATAACATTAGGAAATGTTTCACCTTTAATTATACTTTCACAAGCATCTGCTGCCCGTTCTATTACCTTTTTCATAGTTATCATTTCATCTTCAGAGAATTTTTGTAGAACATAACTCGGAACACTCATACCGTTAGTCGGACGATCTATACCAATTCGTACTCTATTAAATTTATCTGTTCCTAAATGTTGTATTAAAGACTTCATCCCGTTATGACCGCCAGCACTGCCTTTTTGGCGCAGTCTCAAATGACCTTGTGGCTGATCTAAATCGTCATATAGAACAAGTAAATCTTCAATATCAATATTATAATAATCCATTAGTGGCCTTACTGCTTCACCAGATAAATTCATGAATGTCATCGGTTCAATAAGCATAACCTTTTCACCATTTATTAATCCGATAGTATAGGCACCTTTAAATTTTTGTTTATCTAATTGTAATTGATGACGATCAATCAATTCATCAACTACTTCAAAACCTATATTATGACGAGTTCCGTCAAATTTCTTACCTATATTCCCAAGTCCAACAATACATTTCATGTTGTAACCTCCATATTAATACTAAGTATTTATTATAGCATTTTTACGTTAGTTTTCATCTAACTATACTTATATCATTATAAAATTAGACAAAAAAGAGTCTGAGACATTGATATGTCCCAGACTCCTTTTAAAAGATTAAAGAATTATTCTTCTTCTTTTTCAGCTTCTTGTGATACTGCATCAGCATCTTCAGCTGCAGTTTCTTCAGCATCTTCAGCTGGTTCTTCAGTTGGAGGTACTACAGTTACAACTGCTTCTTCTTTATCGTTTTCGATAGCATATTTATCAGTTGCATCTAAGTCTCCTACTAAGTAACTATCACCGATAGCTAATTCACTAATATCAACTTCGATATGTTCAGGAATAGCGTCTGGAGTAGTTGTTACTTGTAAGTCGAATAATGGTTGTTGAACTACGCCACCTTCAGAAGCACCAACTGCTTCACCTACTAATACTACAGGTACATCAACAGTTAATTCTTGTTTCATGTTAATTGCTAAGAAGTCAACATGAGTGATTTGGTTTTTAAGTGAATCATATTGGTAATCAGAAACCATAACTTTAATTGATTTAGAACCAACACCTAATTCAATAACTCCGTTACGTCCAACTTCACGGATAGTTTTGATGAATTCAACCTCATCAACTTTAACAGATGTATTTTTAGCACCATAACCATATACAACTGCTGGGATAATACCTGATGCTCTTAGTTTACGTAAACTAGAACGAGTTTGTTTACCTTGACGGATAACTGACTTTAATGAAGCCATTATCTTTTCCACCTTTCATTCATGCGCATTAAGCGCTCCTACACTTACCCATCAACATAAATCGTTGCTTGTAAGTGGTTATTTAGTTCATTTAAAAATGAACCGTTTGTTATTATACACGATTAATGACAATTAATCAAATAGCACACTAACTGATTCTTGTTCATATACTCGAACAATTGCTTGAGCTAATAATTCTGCTACTGATAATTCTTTAACATTTGAAGGTTTTCTATCTTCTGGCAATTGAATAGAGTTTGTAACAACTAATTCTTTAATTCTTGAATTTTCAATGCGTTCACGTGCTGGTCCAGATAAAACAGGGTGTGTACAACATGCATAAACTTCTTTTGCACCTTTTTTAACTAAAGCATCTGCTGCTAAAGTAATAGTGCCCGCAGTGTCAATGATGTCATCGATGATGATTGCTGTTTTACCATCTATGTCTCCAACAATGTTCATAACTTCTGCTACGTTAGGTTTCGGACGACGCTTATCAATAATAGCAATTGGCGTTTTTAAACGATCCGCCATTTTACGCGCTCTTGTAACACCACCATGATCAGGTGATACAACAACAGTATTGTCAGGGTCTAATCCTTTTTCTAAGAAATAATTAGATAAAATTGGAACACCCATTAAATGATCAATAGGTATATCAAAGAATCCTTGAATTTGAGGAGCGTGTAAGTCTAACGCGATCATTCTGCTCGCGCCAGCTTTTTCAATAATATTCGCTACTAATTTAGCAGTAATAGGCTCACGACTTCTCGCTTTACGGTCTTGTCTTGCATAACCATAATAAGGCATAACGATATTAATATTAGCAGCTGATGCTCGTTTACATGCATCTATCATAATTAACAATTCCATTAAATGTTCATTTACTGGATATGAAGTAGGTTGAATGATGAACACATCACAACCACGGATACTTTCTTCGATATTAATTTGCACTTCGCCATCAGCAAATCTTTTTACTGTAGACTTACCTAATGGAATACCTACTAAATTTGCAACTTCTTGGGCTAAAGGTTGGTTACCTTCTAGTGAAAATATTTTTAATGACGAATTCTTATATTCAGTATGCAACATTTTTGTTCCTCCGATATCATTTTGACTCATTTTTTTGACGGCTCCTTTTATTTCGTTTTATAGTATCCTTCTTTTGTAGTCTGTCTTGCACGACCTAGTGCTAAGCTTTCATCTGGCACATTATCTGTGATGGTTGAACCTGCAGCTATAAATGCTCCTTCGCCAACTTCTACTGGTGCAACTAGATTTGAATTACATCCAATAAATGCATCATCTCCTATTTTAGTTTGGAATTTGTTTATTCCGTCATAATTAACAGTGATTGAACCACAGCCAATATTTGTTCTTGCGCCGACTTCAGCATCACCAATATAACTTAAGTGAGATACTTTAGCGCCATCTTTCAACACGGATTTTTTAACCTCTACAAAATTACCAATTTTCGTTTCTTTTCCTAGTTCTGTTCCCGGTCTTAATTGAGCGAACGGTCCAACTGTAGAGGATTTACCAACAAATGAATCTGTAATGACAGATTGTTTAATTGTGGCATCATCTTCAATTGTACTATTTTTGATATCAGAATTCATGCCAATCGTAACATTTTTTCCTATTACAGTGTTACCACCGATTCTTGCACCTGGTTCAACTACCGTATCTTCACCTATTGTAACTTTTTTCCCAATATATGTAGTAGCTGGATCGATGATGGAAACACCATTTATCATATGTCTCAAATTAATACGTTCTTTCATTTTTTGTTCTGCTTGTGATAATTGGACTCTATCATTAACACCCATGATTTCATCTACGTCTTCCGTAACATAAGCAGATATTTTTTCATTTTGTGCTTTTAAAATGCTTATAACATCAGGTAAATAGTATTCACCTTGAGCATTATCGTTTTTAACTTCTTCTAAAGTTTGGAATAACTTTTCATTATCAAAAGCAAAGATTCCTGAACTAATTTCATTTATTGCATTTTGCTCTTCTGAAGCATCTTTTTGCTCAACAATTTCTAAGACGTCACCTTGTTCATTTCGAACAATTCTGCCATAGCCAAATGGATTATTCACCTTTGCAGATAATACTGTAGCCTTTGCATTTTCTGATTCATGAAACGCTATTAATGAGCTAATTGTATCTTCAGTAATAAGTGGTGTGTCCCCACATACAACGATTGTTGTACCTTTTTTGTCATTCAATAATTCCTTAGCTGTATTAACTGCATGTGCAGTCCCTAGTTGTTCTTCTTGATGTACAAACTGCGATGAATCGCCAAGTGTTTCTTTTACTACTTCAGCACCGTGTCCAACAACTGTAACAACAGTCTCAACACCCGCATTCTTCACGCTATCTATAACATGTTGAACCATGGCTTCTCCAGCAACAGGATGTAGCACCTTATAGAGTTTAGATTTCATCCTTGTTCCTTTACCAGCCGCTAATATGACTGCATGTTTTCGCATTTGAAAAACCTCCATTTAAACGCACTTTATCTTATTATAATTTAATTTGTGTACGACTATCAAGAAAGAGTTATTAAACACAGAAATTATTTCACAAAATAATCGTCTTTAATATTCATGATATATAGTAAAGACAAAGCATTAACGCATTAAATAAAAATTTAATGAATAGTATTTTTATTCATCATTAATTAACCGTTGTTGAATAATTGTATAAAAAAACAGGAAAAACTCTTATCAAACTAAGAATTTCTCCTGTATTATTTCAGACACAAGCTTTGCGTATGCCTATTCCAATTTTTATTCTTCATTTTCATCTTCATTTTGATTTTCTGATTCAGAATCCTCATCTTTAGCAGATTTCGGAATGATTACTTCATCAGTTTCATCATAAACTTTCATGACTGCTTCTTGAATTTCTTGTCTCATTTCAGAGTTAATAGGGTGAGCAATATCCCGGAACTCTCCGTCGGGTGTACGTTTACTTGGCATAGCTACAAATAAACCTGAATTCCCTTCAATTACTCTTAAATCGTGAACAACAAAAGCATCGTCTAATGTAATAGAAACTAAAGCTTTCATTCTTCCATCTGTTTGGATTTTTCTTAATCTCACATCTGTTACCTTCATGACTTGTGTGCCCCCTGTTTGTCTTTTTTAAGTAGCAGCATCATTTAAATTGAAGAATATTATTGTATTTTTGCGATCATTTCAATCTCAACTTTAACATCTTTAGGTAGGCGCGCAACCTCAACACAACTTCTAGCAGGCAAATGTTCATTGAAATATTGTCCATATACGGAGTTAATATCTTGAAAATCATTCATATCTTTAATAAAGATCATAGATTTCACGACATTATTTAAAGAAGCGCCACTTTCTTCAAGTACTTTTTTTAAGTTTTCGATGACTTGTTCAGTCTGCACTTTTACATCATCTGATACAATTTCGCCTTTTTGATTTAACGGTATTTGCCCCGAAGTAAATACTAGATTATCTACCACTACAGCGTGGCAGTATGGTCCTAATGCTTCTGGAGCGTTTGTTGCGTTTATACTTTTCATGATGATTAACCCTCTCTTCTTAATTAAATCTTTTTAAACAGTTGCCTTCTTCTACTGAAAATTGTTGGTTGTATTCGTCTACATTCGACAATCTCACTAAAGATGTATAATCTTCAACCAAACGATGTTTAACTTCTTTTGATTCTACAAGTACTGATACCCCTTTTACAGTTGCTTTAAACTCATTCATCAAATTGATAACACCATTGATTGAGCCACCTGCTCTCATAAAGTCGTCTACTATTAATACATTTGAATATTCAGGCAATGTTCGTTTAGATAAAACCATTGTTTCAATTTTTCTTGAAGATCCTGATACATAGTTAATTGAAACCGTTGATCCTTCTGTTACTTTATTATCTTTTCTAATTACCACAACAGGTAAATTGAGCACTTTCGCTACTGCATTAGCTAACGATATCCCTTTAGTTGCAATTGTAACAACCGCATCAAGTTCTTCATCCATGTACATCGTTGCGATAAGTTCCCCAACTTGGTTTAAAAGTTTAGGGTTACCAACAAGATCTGACATAAATAAATAGCCGCCTGGTAATAATCTTTCTCTCTCTTTAAGCAATTCACACAAATCTTCAATTAATTCAATCGCTTCTTTCTTGTACATTTTCGGTCGGTAAGTTACACCGCCGCTAGCACCTGCAGTAGTTTCAATAATCCCTAAACCTTCTGCTTGAAAAGTTTCTTTAATGATTTGTATGTCTTCACTTATAGAAGACTTTGCTTGTCCAAAATGATTCACAAAGTAAGTTAACGGCACTAACTCATTAGGATGTTTCAATAAATACTGTGTCATATAAACGATTCTCTCACTTCGTTTAAACCTCATTTATAAAACTCCATTCTCTATCCGTATTTTTGCCACAATTATACTATAATCGTACGGTTTTAACAAAGCTATCCAAGTAATCTCACAATGAATACATCTTTGCAGCATCCTTTCAGAGCATTATAGACTTGCTTAGCCTGCCTTTCCTTTTGAACAAAGCCATAAACAGTCGGACCGCTTCCGCTCATTAATGCTGCATCCACACCTGTATTTGTCATAGTGTTTTTCAGCTTTTCAACCTCTGGGTATAGTCCCATAGTAACACTCTCAAGGCTATTACCTAACGACTTACATAAACGTTCATAATCACCGTCTATTAAAGCTTGCTGGCATTCTTTCGTTAAAACTTTAGATGTCTCTTCTAAAGTTAAAGCGCCATAAATTTTGGGTGTAGAGACGCCGATGTCTGGCTTGGCTATGATAACCCAAGCTGATGGTGGTTTAGGTAAATGCGTTAATTGCTCTCCCCTACCACGACATAACGCCGTTTTTCCATAGATACAAAAAGAAATATCCGACCCAATTTCCGCTGATAAATCACTCAATGCTTCTAACGAGTCATTGATCCCCCAAAGTTTATTCAAACCTCTAAAAGTAGCAGCAGCATCACTAGAGCCACCTGCTAAACCAGCTGAAATAGGAATGCTTTTTTCTAAAGAAATCGTCACACCGTCTTTTATGTTGTATTTGTCCTTCATTAATTTTGCAGCTTTATAAGCTAAATTTCTATGATCACTTGGAACAAAATTATGCTCTACATCGATGACAATTTCACCATCTTCTCTTTTTTCAAAAGACAGTCTATCATTTAGGTCAACGGTTGTCATAATCATTTCCACCTCGTGATAACCATCATCACGTTTGTATAAAGTATCTAGTGTTAAATTAATTTTTGCTGGTGCTGTCTCATAAATCATATACTTGCCCTTTCTAAAACTTATTATTATGATTTTACCATAAATAAATGTTAGAAAGTATGAGCTTTATCCTATTTTTTTGCAACAAAAAAACTCTACGCCATATCACAGTCATATCGCGTAGAGTTTTTTATTGTGAACTTTATGATTATTGAACAATAAATTCTTCTTTATGTTCATTCATAAAAGTTACTTGGACATTCTCAGTTAATACATCAGTGTATGTATAAGATACACGCTCAAAATTATGTTTCTCTTGATCTAATTCGACCACGAAAACTGATGGATACGTTTCCTTAAGCACACCACTGCGCTCAATTAACTTCTTACGTCCTCCATTAGCTTTAAGTACAATACGATTTCCTAATTGACAATCCAATATTTTTTTGATGTCTACTAAAGTCTTCGGCATATTGACCCACCTCGCTATATAGAATATTATACTATGATAGCAAGATTTTGTCAAATAAAATTTAAATTTTATCAATTTGAGAGGACGTTGTCAATATATTTATACAGATAAATTAGGGTATTTTTTCAAATTGTTACAAAGATGTGCATAATCATGTATTGTTAGCGTTTCCCCGCGCCTTTTAGGGTCTATGTTTGATTCGTTTAACCATTCAATAATTTCATCTTTATGCACTTTGCCATCCTTGATTGTACTAATATAGTTATTTAAAATAGTCTTTCTTCTTTGTGTAAATGCACCTTTTGTTAATTTAAATAACTTTTGTTCATCGTCGACTTCTACAACTGGTTTAGTCCGTTTTGTAAGTTTTATTACAATTGAATCAACGTTCGGTGGCGGCATGAAGACGGTCTTAGGGACTACTAAAACACGTTCAGTTTCAGTATAGTATTGACATGCAATAGATAATGAACCATAACTTTTGCTGCCTACTTTAGCATTTAATCTTTCGCCCACTTCTTTTTGCATCATGACAACGAAGCCATCAATTGGTAAATCATTTTCTAATAAATTCATCAATATAGGCGTAGTAATATAATATGGCAAATTGGCAACTAACATAATCTTGTCACAGTCTTTTAAATGTTGATCAATTTCTTTTTGTACATTGGCTTTTAATATATCTTCATTTACAATCGTTACATTTGAATATGGATTCAACGTATCTTCTAATACAGGTATTAATCTTTGATCAATTTCAAAGGCTAGAACTTTTTTAGCTACTCTTGCTAATTGCTCAGTTAATGAACCCATACCTGGCCCAACTTCAATAACACCTGTATTTTCGTCAATGTCACTCGCTGAAATGATTTTTTGGATGATATTTGTATCAATTAAAAAGTTTTGACCTAGACTTTTTTTGAATTTAAAGCCATATTGGTCTAACAACGCTTTTGTGCGTTTAGGTGTTGCGATATCTTTTTCGTTCATTATGTCACTCCTCTTTATATCCAAGCGCTTCTTTTACATCTTTTTCAGTATAACCGAAAGCATTGAGTTTGTTTAATAATTGTTTACCATTCGAGTGTCCAATATTCAACTTACTACATAGTTTTTCTCTTTTTCTTCTTGCTTCTGGCCCTATAATTAATCCCAAATCAATTAATACAGCTTTATCAATAGTTTCTACATCAGCTTCTAATGGTGAACTTACATTAGTTAACGCTTCTTTCACTGTTTCAACCGACGCATGTTCTACACCTATTTTACCTCTTTTGTTTTTAGCTTTGTCTCTTGGGATAAAAGCATGTTTAACACTTGGAACATATTGCTTAATCGTATTTCGAATTTTATCACCCGGGAAATCAGGGTCAGTAAGTACAATAACACCACGTTTTTCATGTGCTTGCTTAATGACCTCCAAAATTTCTTTAGAAACAGCAGAACCATTTGTCTCTATAGTATCGCAATCGATGGCACGTTTAACATTGACCGTATCATCTCTACCTTCTACTACCACAAATTCATTTATTTTCATAAAGTTTACCTTCTTTAAAGATGCCCCAAAACAACCGTTTTGGGGCATCTTATTTTATAATTTAAATAATCTTTCAGCGTTTTCGGTAGTTGCTTCACAAACTTCTTCATACGTGAGACCACGTAACTCTGCAATTTGTTCGGCAACAAGTTTTACACGAGCAGGCTCATTTCTTTTCCCTCTATATGGGTGAGGTGATAAGAATGGCGCATCTGTTTCTACTAATAATCTATCTAACGGAACATGCTTAGCTACTTCCTTAGGTTGTTTAGCATTTTTAAAAGTCACTGGGCCACCTAACGAAACATAGAAATTCATTTTTAAAATTTCGTCAGCTATTTCATTAGAACCACTAAAGCTATGCATAATACCGCCAACTTCACTAGCGTTTTCTTCTTTCAAAATATCTACACAATCTTGTGTTGCTTCTCTATTATGAATAATGATTGGTAATTGAACTCGTTTAGCTAATGCGATTTGCTTTCTAAACACATCTTTTTGGATATCTTTTGGTGACTTATCCCAATGGTAGTCTAATCCCATTTCACCTATTCCAATAATTTTAGGATGTTTAGATAATGACTCTATCCATTCTAAACGTTCATCTGTACAGTCGATTGCATCGACTGGATGCCAGCCGATAATACCATAAATAAAGTCGTATTGATCGATGAGTTTCATTGTTCTCTCTATTGTTTTTGTATCAAAACCAACGACAAACATTCTATCGATACCTTCAGATAGCGCTCTATCGATTACTTCTTGTAAGTCATCATCGTATTGATCAGCGTTCAAGTGAACATGTGTGTCTATTAGCATTCATATCTTCCTTCCAATTCATTACTTTATAATTGAACCATTTTGAATTGCGTTAGGTAATCCTACTAAAGTAAGCGTGCCATCTTTTTCGGCAGAAAGTATCATACCTTCAGATAATTCACCACGTAATTTAACTGGTTTCAAATTCGTTACAACTGCAACTTTTTTACCAACTATATCTTCAGGTTTATAAAATTCAGCAATACCTGAAACAATTTGTCTTTTCTCGTTACCTAAATCTACTTTGATTTTCAATAATTTATCGGATTTTTTTACATAATCTGCTCCAGTTACTGTTGCAGCTTTAATTTCCACTTTATCGAATTGATCAATCGTTATTTCAGGTTTACTAGGATTTTCTTCTTTTTTATTTTCTTCTTCTGGCTCTTCTTCAGGAGTAGTGCCACCTTGCATTGAATTTTTAATGAAAGCTACTTCTTCTTCAACATCAAGTCTTGGGAAAATAGGTTCTGGTTTGGAGATGACTGTAATTTCTTCATCAATAGCACCATAAGTTTCGATGCTTTCGAACGTATCTAACTTTCCTTTTTCCAAGTTTAATTGGCGGAAAATTTCATAAGGCGCATGTGTTAAGAACGGACGTAATAACACTGCAGCAAACCTAATATTTTCAACTAAATGAATCATTACGTTTTCTAACATTTCACGTTCATTTTCATCTTTAGCTAATACCCAAGGTGTTGTTTCATCGATGTATTTATTTGTACGGCTAATAAGCTTCCAAACTTCTGCCAACGCAACTGAGAATTGCATGTTTTCCATTGCTTCATAGAAATTATTTTTTGTATCAATAGCCATATTTTCCATTTCTTCATCTAGAGGATGTAATTGACCTTTATATTTAGGTAGAACACCGTTAAAGTATTTATTTACCATAGCAATTGTACGATTAACTAGGTTACCTAAATCATTCGCTAAGTCATAATTCGTACGTTCTACGAATGCCTCAGGCGTAAACACACCATCTGCACCGAATGGTAATTCTCTCATTAAGTAATATCTTGTAGCGTCTAAGCCATATTTATCAATTAATACGTTAGGATCAACAACATTACCTTTAGATTTACTCATTTTACCGTCTTTCATTAAAATCCAACCATGAGCAAATTCACGCTTAGGTAAAGGTATATCTAAAGCCATTAATAAAATCGGCCATATTATAACGTGGAACCTAACAATTTCTTTAGCCATTAAATGAACGTCTGCTGGCCAGTATTTTTTAAACAGCTCATCATCATCAGTTAAATAACCTAAAGCTGATATATAGTTTACTAATGCATCTATCCATACATAAACAACGTGTTTAGGATTAGAAGGCACTTTAATACCCCAATCAAAAGTTGTTCTTGAGATGGCCAAATCTTCTAAACCAGGTTTGATGAAATTATTAACCATTTCATTTTTACGAGAAATAGGCATAATAAAGTCTGGGTTTTCATCAAAGAATTTTAATAATCTATCCGAATATTTATCTAATTTAAAGAAATAGCTTTCTTCTTTAACTAGCTCGACTTCATGTCCTGAATCAGGGCTTTTACCACCAACAATTTTTCCATCTTCATAAACTGGATCTACTAATTGTGTTTCAGTGTAGTATGTTTCATCTGGTATTGAATACCATCCTTCATATTCACCTAAATAAATATCTCCCTGCGCTAATAATTTTTCAAAGACTTTTTCAACAACCACTTTGTGTCGTTTTTCTGTCGTACGAATAAAATCATCATTTGAAATGTCTAATTTTTTCCATAACGCTTGAATATTTTCGACAATACCATTTAAATATTCAATTTCTGATAATCCAGCTTCTTTAGCCTTCTCTTGTATTTTTTGTCCATGCTCATCTGTACCTGTTAAGTAATGAACATCATATCCTTGTAACCGTTTATATCTAGCTATTACATCACCGGCAACCGTTGTGTAAGCATGACCTATGTGTAAATTCCCGCTCGGATAATAAATCGGTGTCGAAATGTAAAAAGTCTCTTTCGTCATCAGCGTTTCCTCCTAATATCTTATCTATATAATATACCGAAAATTTAGCATTTTTTCAATATTTCCTTATTATGGTAAAGCGCGCAAATGTGGTTTTAATGTCGAATAATTAAGTGTATACAATTTATTATTTTATTGACAATTTCTTCAATACGTATTAGTATACTATTTATATAATTGTCGAATGAATGTCGAATTAGATAATTATGGTTTTATTAAACGGAGGTAAAGAAATGAAATCAACTGGAATCGTTCGTAAAGTAGATGAACTAGGCCGTGTAGTAATTCCTATCGAGTTACGACGCATATTAGACATTGCTGAGAAAGACGCTTTAGAGATTTACACTGATGATGACAGAATTATTCTAAAGAAATATTCACCTAACATGACTTGTCAGGTTACTGGCGATGTTTCTGAAGAAAACTTTGTTTTAGCAGATGGTAAAATCGTATTAAGCGAAGAAGGCGCTCAGCAATTAATGAATGAGATTGAAAAAAAATCTAAATAATTACTTACTATATGTATCAAAGAGTCTGGGACATAATTAATTGTCTCAGGCTCTTATTTTAATTATCTATATGAAATGCTTCATATACATCTCTCTTTTTCATATTTCTATCTAAAGCGACTTGTTTAATAGCATCTTTAGAACGCATATCTTGTTCATTAATGTACGAATCAACATGTTCTTTTAAGTCCATTTCTTTCCACCATTGTTCTGTCTGACTGGATTCATCTATACCTTCTATAAGAATAACAAACTCACCTTTTTGTGGTATAGAATCGTCTTCTAACATATTTTCAATTGTTTCAACCGACCCTGTTTCAACTTGTTCAAACTTTTTAGTCAACTCTCTACCGATTGCTATTTTTCTTTCTGAGTCTATTTCAGATATAGCTTTTAATGTTTGTTTTACACGGTAGGGTGATTCATAAATCATCATTGTCGATTCCCTATGCATCCATTTATCTAATACTTCATGCTTATCTTTAGCCTGCCTTGGTAAAAATCCTAAAAATACAAATTTATATGACGGTAGTCCACTTGTCATTAATGCTGTAATAGCGGCATTTGGTCCAGGAATAGTTTCCACAAGGAATCCCGCTTCTCTAACTTGGTTTACAAGTTCATAACCTGGATCACTGATACAAGGACAACCAGCATCAGAGACTAAAGCAATTTGTTTATCATCTTCCATATAATCAATAATCTGCTCTGAAGCTTTATCTTTATTATGTTCGTGATAAGACTTTAATGGTGTGTGTATTTCATAGTGTTGGCAAAGTTTTGACGTTACACGAGTGTCTTCACAAAAAATATAATCTGACTCTTTTAAAATTCTTACGGCGCGATATGTTATATCTTCTAAATTTCCTATTGGGGTGCCTACTAAATGTAAAGTTGACATGCTATCCCTCCTTTATGAGTAATAACTTTTGTTTTCTAGTCAATTGTTTTAAGGCATACTCTCTTTTTAATGCTTCTGATTTATTATCAAACTCTTCATGGTATACAAGTTTAACGGGACGTCTTATTTTTGTGTATTTTGCACCTTTACCATCATTATGCACCTTTAATCTGCGTTCTAAATCAGTAGTGTATCCAGTATATAATGTTTGATCTTTACATTCTAATATATATGTATAATGTTTATCCATAATAGACTTCCTTCATCTCTTCAGAATATTCACCATTTGTATTATAAATATAAAATGGTTGTTCAATTTTCAAACCAGGTTGCCCACCGCTCCGTCCTTCTACCAATATCGTTACTGCTTCTTTTTTAGAAGGACTACTATATACAAGTCTTAATCTCTTTGGTTCTATATTAAAAAGTCTAAAGTGCGTTAAGACATCCATCAGTCTTTCTGCTCTATGAACCATCATTAATTTACCACCTTGCTTGAGTAAATGTTTACTTGCTCTTACAACATCCTCAAGTGTGCAATAAACTTCATGCCTTGCTATTTTATGCGCTTCTTTTTGATGTTTCATTTGTTGATTTTCTTTAAAATAAGGTGGGTTAACCGTGACAACATCGAAGGTCGCCGGTGCATATTCAGTTGTTACTTTATTTAAATCTAATTGTTTTATCGAAATTTGATTTTGTAAATGATTATGCTGAATTGTTCTTTGAGCCATGTCGACCAATGTTTCTTGAATTTCTACTGCTTGAATTTCAGATAGTGATTTATGAGCTAAAAGTAACGGGATAATACCATTACCAGAACATAAATCCATCACTTTATCCTTATTTCTTGTTTGAACGAAATCACCTAACAATAATGCGTCAGTAGAAAAGGAAAACACATCATCATTTTGAATAATTTCAAATTTTTCTCTTAAAAGTTGATCTAATCTTTCACCTTTATGTAACACGAAATCACCTCATTTAAAAAATCAGGCATGCAAGATGCCTGATTACCCTATTCTCTATTAAGTACCTCTAGACAAAACAAGCAATCTTGACCTTGTCTATGTTTACCAAATAATTCTCCTCGACATATATGAAAACCTTCATGATACAACATAGCTAGATTATCTTTACTTTGAAGAGGTCTTACCTTTTTATTTGGTTTTTTATTATGCGTTGTTTCATTGGATTCAACTACCCGTTTCAGACTATCGTTTTCCATCTGAAGTGCAACATTATCTTCAACCAATTCGACTGCTTGGTTCTTCAGTTTATCCATATGCGCATTAATTTGTTTAAGTTCATTTTCTAACATCATAATTGTTTCAAACAACTCGTCCCTATTCACAGTAAAATCCTCCCTTATGAATGGACTTCAAGTAATTCATCAAGTTTATAATCAAAAAGTTGTTCGAAACCTTTCACTTTAACTTGCATCGTGATATCTAGAATATTTAATCCTACGACTTTACCATCTCCCTCAGGTGTTACAACAGTAGTACCCACGTCTGGCAATTCGTTTCTTACATCTTCGTAATAATCATTTTCATATTTTAAACAGCACATCAAACGACCACATGCACCGGAAATTTTTGTTGGATTAAGCGAAAGATTTTGATCTTTAGCCATTTTTATAGATACAGGCTCAAAATCTCCTAAGAATGTCGAGCAACAAAGCGAACGACCACATGGACCAATACCACCTAATAACTTCGCTTCATCCCTCACACCTATTTGTCTAAGCTCAATACGTGTTTTTAATTCATATGCTAATGATTTTACTAAGTTTCTAAAATCAATTCTGTCATCAGCTGTAAAATTAAATATAACCTTACTCTTATCTAGTGTATATTCACAATTTACTAATCTCATGTTCAATTCATGTGTCGCTACCATCTCTTTACACAGTGCCAATGCTTTATCAGCCTCTGCTAAATTTGAATGATATTTTTCGACATCTTCATCTGTAGCGTGACGTATAACTTCTTTCAAAGGTAAAACCACATCATCTTTGCCTACATGACGATTAGTTAATTTAACTTGTCCTAACTCTACTCCACGTTTAGATTCTACAACAACTAAATCATTTTCTTTGAATCTTTCTCCGTTTGGAGAGAAATATTCTTTCTTCCCAGCTTCTTGAAACTGTACGCCTATGATTTCATACATTTAATCACCTCTTCCCTTTTATAACCATCTGTTCAAAAACTAATGTCGCATTAACATTTTGCGCTAATTTACGATTAGCTTCAGTAATGCACTGTATATAATTCGAAATATCGCTTAAAGATAATTGTGTACTAGTGTTTACAATCTGTGCATCCAAATCTGGAAACGCTTTAATTGAATCCAACTCTATTTTAGCATGTAATACATCTTGAAAATAAGCATTTAAACTATTTAAAAATAATTGTTGCAAAGGTCGTGTATTCGCAACTTTTATACAATCAATTAAATATATTAAAGCCATCTGGTGATCTTTAACCATTAAATCTGCTAACTTAGCAACAGATTTTCTCAATTGTGTAAATAATTGTTCTTCAGTTAAAGAAATAGCCTCATCCTTATCCGATGTTACAAAACTCAATGTGTGCGCAATTGCAGCGGAAATATCGGATGCTTGTAAATCTTCTATAAAAGTCTCCTTTGATGCCGGTTTAAAATGGATAAGCTGACATCTCGAATGTATCGTTGGTAAAATTTGATCTTTCTTTGTTGTTAATAACAAGGCTATTGTATTTGGAGGTGGTTCCTCTAAAAATTTAAGTATACTATTTTCACCTTGTACTGTTAGTTTATCAAAAGCTTCAATAATGTAAACTTTATATTTACTTTCTATTGGTTTTTGATTCATTTTTCTAAGCAATTCTTCTATTTGTTGTTTCTTTATAGTTGTTTCTTCAGTTTGTATATACATAAAATCAGGGTGATTCATTGTTTGTACTTTTGTAATACAATTCCCCTCATTGTTACAAAGAATTTGTTCAGCAAAATACATAGCTGTCGTCTTCATTTCAAACATATTATCTCCCTCAAATAAATAAGCGTGAGATAACTGTTCAGCACTCAATAATTGATCAAGCTCTTCTTTTAATTGCATTTTCTACGCTCCTTGCAATAAAAAAGCTGCACTAATGGCAGCTAATCAGTTCTAAAATTGATGAAATTGTTCGATTGGCATAACAAATACTGTTGCGCCACCAACTTCTACTTCAACTGGGTACGGTATATAAGAATCCGCACTGCCTCCCATTGGTGTGATAGGTGAAACAAGTTGTTCACGATTACCACAAGTTCCATCTATGAGTCGTAATAATTCGTCTACTCGCTCATCTTTTACACCGCATAGGAATGTTGTATTACCAGCTCTTAAAAATCCACCTGTTGTAGCAAGCTTTGTAGCTCTAAAATCTTTCTCTATAAGCGCTTCTGATAAATTTTGACTATCTTGATCTTGGACAATCGCTATAACCATTTTCATAAATAAACACCTCTTTATATATTATATCATATTTTAAACTTGATTTAGATGATTTACAATAGCGAAATAAGCGTCTTCTATAACCTTTTCCAATGATTGTGTAGCATCAATAACTTTAATTCTATCTGGGTACTCAGATATCAACTTTTTATACCCATCTGTAACCTTATGATGAAACTCTATTTTTTCTTTATCCAAACGATTTGCATTTCTTTGATTATCTTTAATTCTGTTTAAACCAATTTCTGCAGGTACATCAAAATAAAGCGTTAAATCTGGATAAAGATTTTCAATAGCAAATTCATTAATTGCTTGTACTTCCTTTACCCCAATTTCACGAGCGTAACCCTGGTAACTTAATGAACTATCTACGAAACGATCACATAGTACAATGCCACCATCCTCAAGTTGTGGAATGATTTTTTCGACTAAATGTTGCCTTCTTGCTGCTGCGAATAAAAGTGCTTCTGTACGTTCGTCCATATCATCATCACTGTCTAACAGTAATTTGCGAATTGCTTCACTGATTTTTATACCACCTGGTTCTCTAGTTATAATAACATTATATTCTTTATTTAATTTTTCATAAACTTTATGTATAACAGTTGTCTTTCCAGAACCTTCTGGCCCTTCAAATGTAATAAACTGACCCATTTAGTGTTCATCCTTTATCTTTATTTGCTTGTTAATTATACCTTCTACTCTACCACCACTATCTATCCAATGTAAAAGAGAATTAAGGACGTCGCCTTTTATGTATTCACCTTTTAATATTACAGGTATGCCTGGAGGGTAAGGTATAACATCTACTGCAGAGATTTTATTGACTGCATCTATCAAATCTATTGTTATTGCATCTTTAACTTCTATAGGCACATAAATGCCAGAAGTAACAGGTAAATCAAATTTAGCCCGGCCTTTTTCTTGATAATAATAATCCAATTTAAGACTTTTAATCTTATTAATTAATACTTCAAACGGAAAAATATCGCCTTCATGCCATAACGGCAAAACAAGTAATATATATTTTTCATCATTCAATTCAACATAAATGTTTGATTGTTCAAATATTTGTTTTACTTGCTCACCTGTCATTTTTTCATGTGATACTAATAATTTAAGAGGGTCCGCTAGACTTCCCACCTTTAAACCTACTTCTTTTAAAGTCTGAATAAGTATCATTCGTAAACGTTTAAATAGCTTATCATTATAATGTTTATAAAACAGTTCTGCTTTCTCTAAACTTGTCATTATTAAATAAGAAGGGCTAGAAGTTTGTAACATCGTCAAATATTCCTCAATACGTTGTTGTATAGGAAGTTCTTTTCTTATATACATAACAGAACCCATTGTTAGAGCTGGTAACGTTTTATGATAAGACTGCACAACAATATCTGCTTCATACATGATAGAAGACTGAGGAAAGTATGAACTTATACCAAAATGTGCACCATGTGCCTCATCTACTAATGTAGGAACACCATAAGCTTTTAACAATTGTATATGTGATTGAATGTCAAATACTTCTCCATAATAGTTAGGGTACGTAAAAATCGCTAATTTTACATTAGATAAGTCTAAAGTATCTAAGCTTTTTACTCCATCATACTGACCTGTCTCCTCCGAAACTGTCATAGGCATCCATATAGCTTTTTGGTTTGTTAAACTTAATGCATTATATATAGATTTATGCGCGTTTCTGGGTATTAATATATCGCCATCTAAATGTTTAACAGCATATATGACTGATAAAATCCCAACCGTTGTCCCATTAACAAGGTATCGCGCATAATGATTTGGATATCTATCCATTTTCATCATACTTTCTCGTATGACCTCTTCAGGTTGGTGTAAATCATCTAAACCGGTTATTTCGGTCATATCCATACCTAAATTTATTTCTTTTAAATAACCAATCGTATTATTGTGATGACCTGGCACATGTAATGATATTGAATTTTCATCTTGAATAGATTGTATTTTATCATATAAACTCATTTTAATTACCTCTTAATTACCTCTTATATAACTTTCTTAACTCATTATAGCAATGATTACAATGAGCGTCATTTTAAAGTTAAACCTATTACGTTATACTACAATTAAAGAGGAGTGAGGAACATGCAAATTAGAAACGCTATCGATTTAGATGTAGACGCATTATATAAAATCACACAAGCAGAAGGCTGGCATACATTTACTAAAGAGCTATTATCAAAATTACTCATGACTTCTAAAATTATCGTTATTGAAGATAATCAAGAACTTGTCGGATATACTCGATTTTTAACAGATGAATCTTTAACATTGTATATTACTGAGATTATAGTAGCCAAAGAATATAGATCACAAGGATACGGAGAAAGCATGATAAAGCATTTGCAAGAAACTTTCCCAACAGTTCGCATAGAGCTTCTATCTCAGAATAATCAATTTTATAAAAAATTATCATTTCGTAATATAGGTTCGGGGTTTAGATTACCCTGAACCTATATTAAATTAAATCAAAAAAAAGAGACCTAACAGGTCTCGAGTGCGGCTCATCGCATCCATTTTATAAATATTTGCCCGGCAACGTCCTACTCTCGCGGAACG
>NZ_JAJNIQ010000015.1:0-48611 GCF_022386395.1 Mammaliicoccus sp. J-M40 | reverse complement strand
CCTTGTTAAATTGTTTATATCTGAAATAGTTCATACAGAAGACTCCTTTTTGTTAAAATTATACTATAAATTCAACTTTGCAACAGAACCGATTTAATTATAGTAGATGAGATTGATCGTCTTAAAGTGCAACATTTAGAGCAATTAAGAGCTATTTATGATGAACATAATTTAGCAATGATATTTATTGGTATGCCAGGTATTGAGAAGAAATTATCTCGTTATCCTCAATTATATTCGCGCATAGGTTTTGCGCATGAATTTGATAATCTAAGCAAAGATGAAACGCATCATATATTAGAATATAAGTGGCAAGATTTAGGATTTGATTTAAAACTCGAAGATTTTACTGATTATGAGGCAATAACAACGATTATTAAAATTACAAAAGGGAATTTTAGGCTGATTCATCGTTTATTTGCGCAGATAGATAGAGTTATGGATATCAATGGCTTAGATAAAATCAGTACAGAAGTGGTAGAAACAGCTAGAGATAGTTTAGTCATAGGTATTCGTTAATAGAAAAAGCAATGTACTATATTAAAGTACATTGCTTTTTCTCATTTATTAGGTGAAATCAATCTCATATATCAAGTAAAGTGACAAAGAGGATTTTCTTTGTAATCTGAGTATCATAACTTGTATTATAATCAATGTGTCTTAAAAATTGAAGTTCATGAGTTTTTAGACTTGAATAAGACGTATCATTTGCCTCGAGAAGTATATTGTATGGATAAGATGTCATAAAACCATCCAAAAGGAGGAAATGAAATGGCGAAAATTGGTTATGCACGTGTATCAACACTAGATCAAAGTCTGGATGGACGAATTGATACACTTGAGGAATATGGTTGTGAACGTATCTTTAGCGAAAAAGCGAGTGGTCGCAAAAATATACGAACGGAACTTGATAAATGCTTAGATTATTTACGTGAAGGAGATATTTTAGTTATATACAACTAGATCGTCTTGGACGTACAACAAAACAGTTAATTGAACTATCGCAATGGTTAGATGAAAACGGCATTGATTTTCATATTATTGATATGAATGTATCAACCAAAGATGCAATGGGCAAGATGTTCTTTACAATGATGAGTGCATTCGCTGAACTTGAAGCTAACTTGTTAAGTGAACGAACTAAAAAAGGTTTGGAAGCTGTAAGAGCAAGAGGTCGAAAAGGTGGACATCCTTCATTACCTGATCATAAGAAAAGAGAGATTAAATTTTTATATGATGAGCAGAATCTCACAGGTGAAGAGATTGCGAAAAAAACAGGGGTTAGTCGTTCTACTGTATATAGAATAATAAAAATGAAGTAGTAAAAACAAATAATCACAGCAAGAAAACTAATAAAAGGAGAATCTCTAATTTGAAGATTCTCCTTTCATTAGTTTTTATAACCTTTATTATAATTTAACGAGAATTTTTGCTTGTGATTTATCGTTTACAAGTTGTTCAAATCCTGACTCTACAATATCATTTAACTCAATTTCATCAGTAACGACGTCTTTGACTTTTAAATTACCTTCGTTAATTAAGTCTATTGTTTGTTGAAATGTAGTAGGTGTATAAGCAATCGTCGAAGTAAGTTTTACACCTGTATTAGTTAATTGCATTGGATTCCATTCAATAGGATGACCGAATATAGAAACTATAACAACAATACCTCTTGCTTTAGTAACATCTATTGCAGATTTAAGTGTTGGCGCTACACCAGCTACCTCAAATGCTACATCAACGCCATTATCAGTGTATTTACTAATAACATCACTTGGATTTGATTCCCCAGAATTTATGTAATCAAAATAGACACACCCTTGTTGGATTATCTACTTCATTAATCCAACACATAACCCGAAGCATATATAAATAAAAGCTCCTAACCCGTTAGTTCAATAAACTAGGGGTTAGGAGCTTTATTTTGAGTTAATGGTTTATACCACGCGCTCTATTATTTATCTGAGTCTGAATCTTTAGTCCATTCTTTAACTTTATCTTGGTTGTCATCTACCCATTTAGCTGCTGCTTTTTTAGGTGATGTACCTTCTTGGATGTCTAACATAACTTCTTCCATGTCTTTTGTCTTCCAGTTAAAGTTGTCTAAAATTTCATAAGCTTTTGGACTATCTTTCTTCAAGTCTTTACGAGCCATTGTATTAATATGTTCTGCTTCACCGAATGAACCTTTAGGGTCTTTCAAGTATTTTAGATCATATTTTTGGAATTTCCAGTGTGGAGACCAACCAGTAACTACAATGTCGTCTTTTTTCTTCATTGCTTGACCTAATGTAGTAGCCATTGCACCTGAAGATGAAGTTTCAACTTCCCATCCATCTAAGTTGTAATCTTTAACTGCTTTTTCAGATGCTTTAACAACACCAGCACCTGGTTCAATTCCTACAATTTTCTTACCAGCTTGATCTTTCAAGTCTTCGATTGAATCACCATCGAAGTCTTCAGGAACTACTAAACCAATTTTAGCTCCTTTAAGGTTTGCACCTAAGTTATCAAGATCTTTTTTATGTTTTTTGTATAAATCACCATGAGTTCCTGGTAACCACGCACTAACTGTTGCGTCAGTTTCACCTGATGCTACAGATTCCCACATTACTGCGTTATCTAAAGGTGTAGCTTCTACGTTATAACCTTCATCTTCTAAAACTTTTTGTATTACATGTGTTGAGGCAACTTCTGAATCCCACTCAACGTAAGATAATTTAATATCTTTTTTACCTAAGTCTCCATCTTCACTTGAGCCGCCATTCCCGCAAGCCGCTAATACAAGTGCTAATGATAGCATAAGAACGAGTACACGCCATTTGTTATTCATTCTGAATCCTCCTAAGTTTATTTGTTTTTAGATGATTGAGTGAAGCGGTCAATGATGATAGCAAGAATAACGATACTTAGTCCTGCTACAAATCCTGTTCCTACTTCTGCACGTTGTAGAGAACTTAATACGTCTCTACCTAAACCTGGTGCCCCAATCATTGATGCTATAACAACCATTGATAAAGCTAACATGACAGTTTGGTTAACACCGGCCATGATTGATGCTTTAGCAAGAGGGAGTTGTACCTTAATTAATTTTTGCATTGAAGTCGTACCGAATGAGTCACTTGCTTCAATTAGTTCTGCAGATATTTGTCTAATACCTAAGTTTGTTAAACGGATAGTAGGTGGTGTCGCAAAAATAATAGAAGCGAATACACCTGGAACCATACCTATACCGAAAAATGCTACTGCTGGAATTAAATAAACAAATGCAGGCATTGTTTGCATAAAGTCTAATATTGGTTTCATAATTGCTTGGAAACGATCACTTCTAGACATTAGAATACCAAGTGGAACACCAATAATAACTGATAATAAACTACTGATAATAACTAACGTCATTGTATTCAGTAACTGATCCCATAATTCTTGGTTATAAATAAAGAGCAAGCCGATACCTACAAGAATAGGTGAGACGATTTTCTTATTCATAATGAAGTAAGCTAATATCATAACAATGATGATAAATACGAATGGATGTAACAAATCTAATAATGAAATGATGAACTGCATGAAGTTTCCTAAATACGTTTTAATAGGATCAAAAATAAAACTAAACGTATCAGTTAACCATTCAACAAACGAATCTGCCCATTCACCAAGAGGTAAGATAGGTAATAGATTAAGCATGATCCATCACCTCATTCCCTTGAGCTAACACATCGAATACTTCTTTGAAGTTTAATTTACCAACAATTTTGTCGTTCTCTTTAATCCAAAGTTCATGTGTTCCCGTTCTGAAATGTGGAAATGTTTCAAACAGTAGTGATTCTGCATCTATGAAAGTCTTATCGTCTGTCATTTCAACATTTTCTACTGAATCCATAATATGTTTAACTTTTAATACTTTAGAACGATCGATGTCTTTAACGAAATCTTTAACATAGTCGTTACCAGGGTTGATAACGATTTCTTCTGGTGTACCAACCTGAGCGATAGCACCATCTTTCATTAATGCGATACGATCCCCGATATGTAGTGCTTCGTCTAGGTCGTGTGTAATGAAAACAATTGTTTTTTTCATATCTTGTTGTAATTGTAATAGTTCATTCTGCATTTCTTTACGAATTAATGGGTCTAATGCTGAGAAAGCTTCATCCATTAATAGGATATCTGTGTCATTAGCTAAAGCTCTAGCTAAACCAACACGTTGTTGCATACCACCAGATAATTGATTTGGATATTGGTCTTTGTAACCATCAAGTCCAACCAATTTTAATGATTCTTCAGCTTTTGTTAATCGTTCTTTTTTCGGAACATCTTTAACTTCTAAACCAAAAGCAACATTCTCTACAACAGTTTTGAAGGGGAATAATGCGAAGCTTTGGAATACCATGCTTAAGTTATCTCTTCTGAAGTTTCTTAAATCTTCTTTGTTAAGAGAAGAAATATTATTTGAATTGATTAAGATATCGCCATCAGTTGGGTCTATTAATCGGTTAATCAAGCGAATTAGCGTTGATTTACCGCTCCCGGAAAGCCCCATGACTACGAATACCTCACCATCTTCAATAGTAAAGTTAGCGTTTTTAACGGCTACAGTAGAACCAGTTTCTTTAAGGATTTCGTCTTTTGACTTATTTTCCTTTAATAGTGATTTAACTTGGTCATTGTAATCGCCGAAAACTTTTGTAACGTCTTTGATTTGTATATTGCTCAAAATAACCAGTCCTTATCTATTTAATCGACTTATATTACACTAGCACAGTAAAATTTTATAGTCAAATTGATATTGCACAATTTATAACGTATTAAACTTAAATTCTTACGTGCAAAAATCATAAAAAGTTAATTAATTTTATAAGATATTAAATGCTCAAACCAGTATTAATAACAATAAAGAAAGCGCTTAATTTTTAGACATAAAGACGTGTTTCTTCATATTTAAAATAAGCGCTTTGAAAAAAGAATTTTTTTCTTTAAATTTTTTAAAAATTCAGTGTAATTATTAAGTTGTCATGAAGTCTCCACCGTTTACATGAATTACTTGTCCTGTTACATAAGTGGAATCTTGTGATGCTAAATATACATAGGCAGGTGCGTTTTCACTTGGCTGTCCTCTTCGACCTAGTGGCGTATCAGATCCAGCATTCTCAACTTTACTTTCATCGAATGTAGCTGGAATTAATGGTGTGTATATCGGACCAGGTGCAACAGCGTTCACTCGGATACCCTTATCAGCTAGTGTAGTTGCAAGCGATCTTGTGAATGATACGATAGCACCTTTAGTAGCTGAATAGTCAATAAGGTGAGCCGAACCTCGATATGCTGTTACGCTCGTTGTATTAACGATAGCATCACCTTTATTAAGGTGCGGTAAGACTGCCTGGGATAAATAGAACATTCCGAAAAAGTTTGTTTCGAATGTTTCTTGTAATTGTGATTTAGAAATATCCTCAAAATTATTTTGTGGATATTGAATACCACCGTTGTTAACGAGGATATTAATTTTGCCAAAGTCTTGTATCACATTATTTACTAATTCTTCTGCATGATTGTCTTTTTTTAGATCGTGTGAATAAGCTTTAGCTTTCGCACCGATTTCTTGTAATCTTTTTATAGCGTATTGCGCATCAGTATCTTCGTCATAATAAGATATCGCAACATCAGCGCCTTCTTTAGCAAATAAAATAGCTGTAGCTTCTCCAATGCCAGAATCTCCGCCGGTCACTAAAGCAACTTTACCTTTTAATTTGCCGCCAGCTTTATAATCTTCATCTTCTATAATAGGCTTCGGTTCCATTTCATGTTCAACGCCTGGTTGTACATCTTGTGTGTAACCTTCGATTTCTTCATGTTTCTTTTCAAATTTATCTTTCATGTAAAAATCATCACCTTTTCATTTAATGGTTATTATTTAACATACCCCGTCAATGAAAAATAAAACAGCTTAGACTTCTGGCTGAAATGTATTTAATATTGCATAACAGTTTTCTATTAGAGGTGTTGAAAGTTGATGTTTTTTACTTTGTTCTAGCAAATAACCTTGAATATATTCAATTTCAAGTGATTTATGATTGATGACATCATAGTACATACTTGTACCCATATCATCTGGGTATCCTGCATAAATATTCATGATACTGTCAATTAATTGCTCGTTAAAATGAATACCTTCAGCAGAAGCAATTCGTCTTCCTTCTATTAAAAGGTTACGACAAAGATTTTCTATACCATCTGATTTGAGTACTTTTGCTGTTTGGCGAGTTATAGCTGTTACAGTGTTAATACCTAAATTGACGAGTAGTTTATACCAGACTTGTTCGTAGTAGTCTTCGATACATTCAATATTTAAAATGCTATCTTTAGTTAAACTCTTTAGTAACAAAGTATCATTATTGATAGGTAACTTTAATGTCCAATCTCTAAAATGGGTAACTTGTTGATCTGTTTTTTGACCACTAATGTAAACAACCGCTTGATATACATGAGAATGGTTAATCTGTTTAAGCTGACCATAACCGTTCTGAGTTAGTATAATAACTGTTTTATCATGTGTGATATTTATTAAATGAGGTGTGATTTGATCGAGTTGAGTAGTCTTAACAGCTATAAATAAAATATCAAATGTTTCTGTTGAGGATTTAAGTGACGCTACGGGCAATGTATGAATTGCTTGCTCATTGTAATCTTGAAATTGAACTTCTGAATTTTCTCTGCCTAATAATGTAACATCAAGAGCGTTTTCTCGTAAGGCAAAAGCAATTGCTGTACCAACTGCACCTGGACCAATTATTCCAAACTTTTTCATTTATTATTTTCCTTTCGGTGTTATTATATATATAATAACAAAAATTTAAGGGTGGTACGGGATGAAAACAATTAAAGAATTGTTAGTCATGAAAGAACAAACAGAAAAAATTTCAATGATTACTGCGTATGATTATCCAAGTGCTAAGCAAGCAGAATCAGCACAAATTGATACGATATTAGTCGGTGATTCATTAGGCATGGTTGTACTAGGATACGATAGTACAGTTGAAGTAACGATGGACGATATGATTCATCATGCTAAGGCAGTAAGAAGAGGTGCACCAAATACTTTTGTAGTAGTTGATGTTCCATTTGGCGCTATCGGAATAGACGATGCAACAGATATCAAAAATGCTATTGATTTATACAAAGAAACAAAAGGGAATGCCGTCAAAATAGAAGGCATGCACACAAATTTAATCGAACGTTGCACGCAAATCGGCGTACCAGTCGTTTCCCATTTAGGATTAACACCACAAAGTGTTGGCATAACAGGATATAAGTTACAAGCAAGTTCTAAAGAAGATGCAGAACAGTTAATTAAACATGCACAAGAAGTAGAAGCTGCAGGAGCAGTTATGCTTGTATTAGAAGCAATACCGAGTGACTTAGCAGAAGTCATTAGTGAAAAGCTGACTATCCCTGTCATCGGTATCGGAGCAGGTAAAGGAACAGATGGCCAAGTATTGGTATATCACGATTTATTAAACTACGGTTCAGAACATGTTGCTAAGTTCGTTAAACAATATGGAAACTTTTCAACTGGAGTAGATGCGTTGAATAATTATCATAAAGAAGTTAAGAGTGGCGCTTTCCCTTCAGAAGAATTTACGTATAAAAAGAAAGTGATGGGAGAGACAGGTAAGTGACTCAAGTAATTGAATATATAAAAGAAATGATGAATATTTCTTCAAAATATAAAGTACAAAATAAGACTATTGGACTTGTACCAACGATGGGTGCTTTACATGACGGTCATTTAAAAATGATGAAACAATCTATTCAAGAAAATGACATAACAGTCGTGAGTATATTCGTAAATCCATTACAATTTGGGCCAAACGAAGACTTTGACGATTATCCAAGACCTTTTGAAGAAGACTTAAATAAACTGAAACAAATAGGTGTAGATTTTGTTTTTCATCCAACAGTAGAAGAGATGTATCCAGGAGAATTAAGTTTGTCTATTACAGTAGGATATTTAGCTACTGTGTTGGAAGGTAAGAAACGACCAGGACATTTTGACGGTGTAGTAACAGTTGTTAATAAATTATTTAATATAATAGAACCAACAAAAGCATACTTCGGGAAAAAAGATGCACAACAATTAGCCATTATCGAAAAAATGGTCCAAGACTTTAATCATAATATAGAAATTGTACCTATTGATATAGTCAGAGAAGAAGACGGTTTAGCCAAAAGCTCAAGAAATGTATATTTAACAGAAGAAGAAAGAACAGAAGCGGTACATTTATCTAAAAGCTTACAAAAAGCTAAAGAATTATATGAAGCAGGCGAAAGAAATAGCAAAGTGTTAATAGAAGCTATTACAACATATTTAGAAAAAAATGTGAGCGGAGAGATAGTAGAAGTCGCAGTATATAGCTACCCCGAACTCATAGAACAACAAACCATTAAGGGACAAATCTTCATATCATTAGCCGTTAAATTCTCACAAGCACGATTGATAGATAATGTGATTATATAAAATCTTAGTGGAGATAAGTATATAGGAAAATGAAAAGCAGTAGAAAATCATGGTCAAAACCATATTTCTACTGCTTTTTTGTATTTGCGGTTCGATAATTATATTTTATCGACCTGTATTTTGCATATATGGAAATATAATGACGAAAATACGTCCTTATTTATCAATAGCATGACTCAAATACAAAAAAGCTACATCCAACAAATCAACTTTTAGAGCGCACAACAATTTTTTAATAAAGAAAATGTTCATTTCATTAATGGTATCGGTGTTAATTTAAGTGAATATAATGCTGTTAATATTGATAATCATACGAGTATTAGAGAGGAATTAGGCTTAGATTCAAATGATATCATCATCAGTTACGTGGCAGAAATGAGTAAAAGAAAAAATCAGCTATACTTACTTAAAAATTGGAAAAAGATTATGTATAAATGTCCACGTGCAAAGTTAGTGCTCATCGGTAGTGGGGAAATGGGAGAAGTATATAAAGAATATGTGGCGAATCACAACCTTGAAGGCGTTATATTTGCAGGATATAGACAAGATATTAAAGAAATAATCTATCAGTCAGACATCGTTGCTTTATTATCAACTCAAGAAGGATTACCGAGATGTGTATTAGAAGGCATGGCATTGCATAAGCCATTAATAGTAAGTCATATACGTGGTAATACGGATTTAGTACAAAACGGAATTAATGGTTTCACAATCGAATTAGATAATGACGAAGAATTAATAGATAAGTTTATAACGTTAATTCAGAACAAAAAATTACGTCATAATATGGGCTTGAATAATGAACAAATAAAAGAAAGATATTCCGAAACTACTGTGCTAGAACAAATGAAATGTATATACGATAAAGTATTATCAAAATAAACAAAGGCGTGATTCAATGTTAAAAAGAACATTAGATATAACGGTCTCATTCTCTGCTTTAATAGTTTCAGCTCCTGTTATTTTAGGAACTGCAATAGTAATCAACAAAAAGATTGGCAAACCTATATTTTTTAAGCAAACGAGACCAGGTAAAGATGAAAAGCCATTTGAGATTTTAAAATTTAGAACAATGACAGATGAAAGAGACCTAAATGGTGAGCTATTACCTGATAAAGATAGAATGACAAAGACAGGGGATTTCATTCGTAAAACGAGTATAGACGAACTACCACAATTAATTAATGTATTAAAAGGTGATTTAAGTCTAGTAGGGCCAAGACCACTCTTGATGGACTACTTACCGTTATATACAGAAGAACAAAGAAAGCGACATCTCGTAAAACCTGGTATAACAGGATGGGCACAGGTGAATGGCCGTAACACTATATCTTGGGAAGAAAAATTCAAATTAGATGTGTGGTATGTGGAAAATCAATCATTTAAGTTAGATATGTTTATCTTATATAAGACGATTATGAATGTCATCAAAAGAAAAGATATTACAGCTGCTAACCATGTAACAATGGAGAAATTTAGAGGTAATCCACTATGAAACCTATACTGTTAATAGGAAATGGCGGCCAGGCGAAAGTAGTTAAAGAAATAATTGATTTAAGTGATGAATATGAGCTTAAAGGCTATTTAACGGATGACATAACAGAATATCACAAAGAAGAAAATTTAATATACGATAATCTGAAAAATATTCATTTATATAAAGCGGAATATGTATTCCATATTGCTATAGGTAATAATTATATAAGAAAGAGATTGTTTAATAGACTAGCAATTTCAATTGAACAATTTCCTGTTCTGACACATCCATCAGCGATTGTTAGTTCATCAGCGAAAATAGAGAACGGGACAGTCGTGATGGCAAATAGTGTTATAAACGCAGAAACATCAATTGGTAAACATAACATTATCAACACAGGATCCATCATCGAGCATGATAACGTCATTAAAGACTATGTCCATATCTCACCGAATTCAACGCTAACAGGAGGCGTAGAAGTTGGAGAAGCATCACAAATAGGTGCTAGCGCTACAGTATTACCAGCATTAAAAATTGGCGACGACGCAATTGTTGGGGCTGGCGCTACAGTGGTAAATCATGTCGAAAATCATCAAATAGTAGTTGGGACACCTGCAAAGCCTATTAGGAGGTAGGTAGAATGAATCAAACAATATATTTATCATCGCCTCACATGGGAGGAAATGAACAAAAATATATAGACAGTGCTTTCAAACAAAATTGGATTGCACCGCTTGGAGAAAATGTAACTGAATTCGAGAACACTGTTAAAAATTATGTCCAAGTAGAACATGCTTTAGCAGTTGGAAGCGGGACATTCGCTTTACATTTAGCATTAATAGAATGTGGAGTAAGTGAAGGAGATATTGTGCTTTGTTCTTCTTTAACATTTTGCGCAACTTCTAATCCTATTTTATATCAAAAAGCGACACCAGTATTTATCGACTCTGAAATGGATACATGGAATATGTCGCCACGTGCTTTACGCAAAGCTTTAGAAAAATATACTGAGGTAGGTAAACGACCTAAAGCTGTTATAGTTGTGAATTTATACGGACAGTCAGCCAAAATGGATGAAATTCAAGCGTTGTGTGACGAATACAACGTAAAGTTAATAGAAGACGCAGCAGAGTCGTTAGGGTCAGAATATAAAGGTAAGAAAAGTGGAAGTTTCGGAGATTACGCGATATTTTCATTCAACGGGAATAAAATTATTACAACGAGCGGTGGAGGTATGCTTGTCTCAAGCAATGGAGAGAGTATAGAACATGCATTATATTTAGCGACTCAAGCACGGGATAAAGCCATTCATTATCAACATAGTGAGTTAGGTTATAATTATCGACTAAGTAATATTTCAGCAGGTATAGGTAGAGGCCAAATGGAAGTATTAGAAGAACGTGTAAATCAAAGAAGAGCTATATTTGATACTTATTACGACGTATTAAATAAAATAGAAGGATTTCAATTCCAACCAGAATTAGAGAACAGTAAATCTAATAGATGGCTAACAGCTTTAACGATAGACTCAGAAAAGACAGGATTTACTGCTAAAACGTTAATAGAATACCTACATCAACATAATATTGAGGCGAGGCCAGTGTGGAAACCGATGCACTTGCAACCATTGTATGAGGGGTATGACTACATATTTGAAAAAGAAGATAGTTCGAAAAAACTATTTGAAACAGGGGTATGTCTTCCGTCAGGCTCAAATATGACAGAAGAACAATTGAATATTGTTATTGAACATATAAATAAACTTGCAAAACAATATAACTAAAAAGTAAAAGAGGAAGGGAAAATGAAAGTTTTAGTTCTAGGTGGTGCAGGATATATTGGATCTCATGCAGTAGATCAATTAATTGAGGAAGGGTTTGATGTAGTAGTAGTCGATAATTTAGAAACAGGACATAAAGAAGCCATACATCATAAAGCTAAATTTTATGAAGGGGACTGTAGAAATATAGCGTTTATGGAAAATGTATTTAAAAACGAGAAAGTTCATGCAGTCATGCACTTCTGTGCATACTCACTAGTTGGCGAATCTATGAAAAAGCCACTTAAATATTTTAATAATAATATGTATGGTATGCAGGTGTTACTCGAAACAATGAAAAAATACTCAATCGACAAATTAATATTTTCATCAACTGCAGCAGTGTATGGCGAAGTAGAGCAAGTACCTATTAAAGAAGAAACGATATTACAACCAACAAATCCATACGGTGAATCAAAATTAGTAATGGAAAAGATGGTTAAATGGGCAAACAAAGCATATGGATTAAATTATATAGCATTAAGATACTTTAACGTAGCCGGTGCAAAAGCTGGCGCAACAATAGGCGAAGACCATAACCCAGAAACACATTTAATACCGATAATATTAGAAGTAGCATTAGGAAAAAGAAAAGAAATTGCTATATACGGAAATGACTACCCAACAAAAGACGGAACATGTATAAGAGACTACTTACACGTATCAGACTTGGTGGACGCACATATAAAAGCGTTGAAATACTTAAATGATAGTGGCGAGAGCCAATCAATAAATTTAGGCAGTTCAAAAGGGTATTCCGTTCTAGAAATTATTGAAGCAGCAAGAAAAGTAACAGGTCATAACATTCCATGCAAAGTAGAACAAAGAAGAGCAGGCGATCCAAGTATACTTATTGCTTCAACAGAAAAAGCAGTCGAAAAATTAAACTTCAAACCAAAATATACAGATATAGAAGAAATTATAAAAACAGCATGGGCATTTCATAAGAAGTATCCAGAAGGGTATTTATAAACAAAAAAATTGTAGAGATGTAACATAAAATTAAAAAGTAAGAATTTAGTAAAATACAGAATTCTTACTTTTAATTCGTATATTATTAACTTATATTTTTATATTCCAAATTGTTTAATCATATGTTTCATTATTCTATCGCAGGCTTTTTTATCTTTAAATTTATACAAATGTGCTAAATCTAAATCACTATCTGCTTTAATATTTTTTAATTCATTAATAAGTTCATGGTCATTTTTAACAACTTTACCTGGTAACTCAATATTATTAATAGATTTTAATTGTTTTTCCATGATTTGTGGTGGCTGATAATATAATACTTTTTTGCCCATAATTGCAAAATCAAGTCCGACACTAGAATAGTCAGTGACAAGAACATTACTATTATATAATAAATCTTTAATGTCATGCTCTTCATTACTTAAAGTATTTACTATATTAGATTTAAATAAATGATTGTATTTTTGAAAATTACGATGTAAAAATAAATTAACTATATAATTATTTGAATTCACCATTTTTTTAAAATCACTATTATTAATAAGGTTATTAAATGTTTTATAAAAGTCAGTTTTCATAAAATCATCGTCAGATAAAACATCTTGTGCTGGGCGCCAAGTGGGCATTAATAGTATACTCTTCTTTTTTTTCAACTTTTTAATAATATTTCTTTTCTCTTTAATTAACATATCAAATCTTGGTAATCCCGTTAGAATTGCTTCATCATTAGAAAAACCATAACCATTTACAATTATTTTTTTTTCTCTCTCTGAAGATACAACAAACAAATCAGTAAATCTTTCATGTGGTTTTCTAGCATACATTCCACGTAAATTCCTAACACCAATAATCCCGTGTTGTAAAAATACTCTCTTTTTAGTTGATAATTCTCTCTCTAACTCATTTGCTCTAAAAGGTAAAGTGTAATAAGAAGTATGAGTATGACATATAACATCTGCTTCATATAATACTTTTAAATTGTCTGGTGATTTATAATACACTACATTATCTTTATATTTTTCTAAATTTTTTAAATCACTACTATTTTGATTAATTATATAGTAGATATTATATTTTTTAGAGTAATTCTTCATAAGATATTCAAAAAACACTAAGCCATTATCTTGTGCACTTGATGGATATTCTATACAAACTATAGTAGTTTTATTATTTTTTATATTTTTCTTTTTTATTTCATTTATATAATACAAATAAGTATCTTTTGGTAAAATAGTTATTTTAAATGATAAGTAACCATGAAAAGTCCGATAGAATCTAACTAACATTTGATTATCATTATCAAATGTTATCCAATTTTCATCATTATAATAAAGTTTATCTTTTTCAAAAAACTTTATCTTTGGAGTCAAATTGGTTAAAGGAAATTCATTTATTTTATAATTGAAGAACACATCATATACATTAAAATCATAATTTAATATATCGGCATCTTCACCTAATAATTTTGTAATATTCTGTACATCCAAAATTATAGTAGCATAAATTCTATATCTATTATTACTTTCTTTAAAACAGTCGAAATTATCCACTGGAATATTTATTTGTTTTTTTGTCTTTCTGATAACAATTGTAGATGACATAGATGTAGGTAAGAAGTATTTAGAGACGAATTCAAAATATAAATGGATTTCTTCACCAATAACTTTTGTCCCTTTATACTCAGCATCTCTATTATAAAGGTGATTTAAAGAGGGCTTCTTATTATAAATCAAAGATAAATTATTTCTAGAATTAATATAGATGTAATATCTATTTTTACCATTTTTTAGAAGTGAATTCTTCCCAAAATTCACTTCTTCTTGGTCAATGTCAATATTTATTATTTTATCGTTTTCATTATAGAGTAATAGTTGTTCATTGGGATCTGTTAAAAACTCTTGTAAGTCATTGTAAGATAATATAAATTTGTCATTTTCCTTTTTGAAATTGAGTTTATTATTTTTATGATAAACATAAATATTTTTATATTCAACATCACTCAAAATAAACTCATTGTTAATAACTCTTAATTTCATTTTATAACCCCGTTTTTATTATTATGCTAATAATTATATCAATCCTATAATTATATTCAATATACTTTTTAAAATATTTAATATTTTTTGTATTGTAATTTAAAGTTAAGTAATTTTTGGTTTTATGTTACTAGAATGTGATATTTATTAAAAAATCATGATTTCATTCAAAGAAGCTCTCTATAGTTGTATATCAATATTTTGTAGTTTAATATTAATGATAATAGAAACTAGAGAAAGAGGTATACAAATGAAAAATCTGATACCAGTTATATTAGTCATATGTTTCACAATATTTACGGGTTATTTAATGATAACGGGGGAAATGGGTACCGATGAAAAAGATGATAAAGCTACAGAACAAAAGAAAGATGCTAAATCATCTAAAGAAAAGAAAGAGAAAACGGAAGAAAAACAAGATTCAGAAATGAAAATAAATAATCAACAAGACTTAGCTGAAATTATCTATAGCAAAAAAGATGAAAAAACAAAAATGGATGCATATAACCAAGCAGTCGAAAAGAAAATATTACCGCGCAGTAATAATTACCAAGAAGCGGTGTACGCATATGAAGAATCAGTGCAAATTAAAGAAAGTAAAAGTGAATAGAAGGAATATTAAAAGCCCTACACACGCATTCAGAATAGAAGCGTGTGCAGGGCTTTTGTGTTGTGTTTAATCAACTATCTCCATATAATTCTTTTTTAATTTGAGTTGTTGAAATGCCTTCTGTTCGATTTAAATATATAACTTCGCATAGGTCTTTAAGGAAATCAAACTCACCTTCCCAATCATGACCCATTAAAAATGTATCTACATTGTATTCTTTAACGTCTTTTACTTTTTGTTCCCATTCATTTTCAGGAATAACAAGATCAACGAATTGAATAGATTCTAACATCATCTTTCTTTGTTCATAACTATAATAAGATTTTTTGTCTTTTAATTTATTAAAATTGTCAGTAGAAAGTGCCACAATCAAATAATCGCCATATTCTTTAGCTCTTCTAAGTAATTCTATATGTCCGTAATGTAGCAAATCATATGTACCATAAGTAATGACTCTTTTCATAATGAACCTCCTTATAACATTATATAAATGTTAATATATTGCAAACGTAATGTAAACGATTATCTAACAGAAAGTAAAAATAACAATTTTAAAAGCTCTGACCATTTTAAGGTTAGAGTTTTTTTATTAAGAAGTAGATGCCATTACATATTAAAAATATATAATTATTTTTAAATATAGATGAACCGAAAATATAATTGTAAATTAATAGTAAATATGTATAATTAAGTTAAGTTATTTGGATTATAAAGACATACACAACATGAAAAAACTATTATAGGATGGTTAATTAATGTGAAAGATGATTTAAAAATTTCAATTATAGTTACGGTATACAATGCTGAGGATACGATAAGAAACACAATTGAAAGTATTTTAAAGAGTTGTGAGAACGAACGTTCTGAGCTTGTTATTGTAAATGATGGTAGTACAGACCGTACAAAGGATATTTTAGATCGTTATGGAAAGTTAGATAATGTTATTGTTATTCACCAAGAAAATAAGGGTGTTAGTGTTGCTAGAAATAAAGGATTAGATTCTATTGATAAAGATACAGATTTGATTACTTTTATTGATGACTCTGATTTAATTAGCGAAAATTTTGTCAAAGTTGCTAAGCATTTCTTTAGTGAACATAGAGACATTAAAGTAGCTATTACACCAATTAAGGTTATGAGAAATGAACAGACATATGATCATGTACTGAATTATAGGTTTCAGAGGTCGCAGAACTTTATTGATATTATGCGAGATTATAAGTGTATTCATTTCCATATTGGTGGGATTGTTTTTAGTTCGGAGTTGTATGAGAGTGGTCAGTTAAAGTTTAATGAAACCTTATCTTATTGGGAAGATGCAGACATGTTTAACTCTATTATTTTAAGCGAGCTAAAGTATGGGGTGTTAAAGGACAGTCATTATTATTATGACCGTAATAATGAGACTTCGCTAAGTCGCAAAATATGGTCTTCAGAAAAGCGTTACACGTATCATATTAAAGAAAGTTATTTTTCTTTAATTAAAAAATCAATTGCTATACATGGTCGTGTAATACCATATATTCAATATTTAATTGCATTACATTATTTAGATTATTTAGTAGAGCATAATCAGAAATATATTAACGAAATGCACACAAATATTGATAGGTCTTTTGAATTTTATTCAAAAAAAGTGTTTAAGTATATAGATTTGAAAATAATAGATAATTTAAGCTGTTTGAATGTTTATAAAGCCTATTTATATTCTTTGAAAGGTGTGAAGTTTCCTTATTTTAACCATTATAAGGATATTCAATTAGTTATCAATGAATATAATTGGAGAACTCAAAGAATGGTATTTTCTTTCTCTAAAAACATGTGTGGTTTAGATTACCGGTCTTGTGTTTCCGTTTGTTTTGGTAAGAAAAAAGTTACGACTGCAACTGTTAAAGAATTACGAGATGTTACATTATTAGGCCATCCTCTAGAAGATATATGCATGGCTAAATATATAGCTAAAGTTCCTTTGAAATGCTTATTGTTTGGATGCAGATTCAAAGTTGAAGATATCGAAACAAATACAATAATTTGGGTAAAAAATGATGCGCTAGTGAAAAGGTTATACAGAAGAATTATGAAAAAGGGAGCAAAGAAATGAAAATCTCAGTAATTTTACCAATTTACAACGTTGAGGATTATATAGAAGAATGTCTAGATTCTTTGTTATTCCAAACCATTGGTGAAGAAAATTTAGAAATCATATTAGTAGATGACTGTTCTACAGATAATACTGCTAACATAATACAGGAAAATAAACACAAGTTTACTAATTTAATATATTATAAACTACCTGTAAATCAAGGTTCTCCTGGAAAACCTAGAAATATTGGAGTAGAAATGGCTACGGGAGATTATATTCATTTTATGGATCCTGATGATACGATTGAGGAAAATACATATGAAGTATTGTTAAGTATTATGGATGAAAAAGATGATTTTGCTATGGGGAGAATGGTTTCTGTAAACGAAGATGGTTCAGAATTTCTTCATCCTACTTTCAGAGAACATAAGTTAATGAAAACTTATAAATCAACAAATTTATTAGATACACCATTTTTTGCACAAGTGAAAATTGGTGTTGTCCTTAAATTAATAAGAACGTCATTTTACTTAGATAACGAAATTAAGTTTGTAGAAGATATGAAAAATGGAGAAGACAAAATTGTAGATACTTTGCTGTATGCAAAAGCTCAATCTTTCTCATATACGCCAGATATCGTTTATAGATATAGAAATAGAGAAGAAGACGCTAATAAATCATTAACTCACCAAGCTATAAAGCCCTCTATATACAATGATATAGAGGCATATAATACTTGTCGCTCTTATTATAACGATGAATGTTTAGAGTTTTTTAAAATTAATGCTCTGAGATCAATATTTTGGAAAGTGCTAGATGAAGATTTTAAAGAATTAGATGAAAATACGAAAATTACTATATTTAAAGAAATAAGAAATATTATTTTGAATTATAATAAAGCAGTTTTTAAGATGTATCTACAAAATGAAATACCAATTATTAATTTAATTCAAAAAGAAGAGTACCAATTAGCAATATCATATGCACAACTATTAACATCAAGAAGAAAATATTTTTATGAAGGAAAAAATCTAGAGAGAAATTATAGAATATATAATCAGTTTAAAAAAAGTAAAAGTATAAAGTTGTATAGAATACTAAGTAAAATGAGAAAGTTTAAATAGGAGATCAACATGAAATTACTACAAGTATTATTTGATATTAAGAACAAAGACGTAGATTTATTTAATGAACAATTAAATCATGAGATTTTTGAAAAAAATATAATTGTAGATACTATTCAAGATGAATTTGAAATTTTTGATGACGTTGAGCATTATGATTATATCGTGTATACAAATCCTAATTTTTCTATATCAAAACAATTAATTACGACAACAATCAGTGAAATGAAAGAAAAAAATATAAAAATATCCCAATTTACTTTAAGGGATAAATACGATATTGAAGAATATGAATACAATTTAAGTAATTATAGAGATGTATTTTCAACATTGATTATTGAGAGCAGTCTAGTGAAAAATAATTCATTAGTAGACACTTATTTAAATACAAAAATGAATTTATTTAACCAAGATTATATATTAGTTGAATCGCAGTATATGGGTAAAAGTGTAAGAAACGATGATTATAAAGAAAATCTCTTGAATTTATACATGATGTTGATGAATCATGTGAAATATCAAGACGTATTAAATGCATTCGAAAGTGATTTAGAATTTACTGGTTTTATTGATTTTGCTATAGATAATAAATATTTTGAGCAGAATGTTGAAAAAGATATGCAAAAAGCTTATTTAGACACGTTACGTAAGTTTCTGAAAAATGATAGGCTATTTCAAAATGAAAACTATACGCCATATTCTTTCTTTTATCAGCTTGTCATGAAAGGATATGATGAAGCGGCATTAAACGCATTAGTCCTAATTAAAAGCGAACGTTATTGGAAAGAAAAAACTGCACAATATTTAGATCAACCAGTTGATTTAACACAAGATATTAAACAAACAAATGCTTGGAGACAAACACAAAAATTTAGAGACACCCGAATAAAACTTAAAGAACACCTATTTAACTTTGAGAAAAATTTACTTAAGGTCTGCGCCAAAGTGTATAAATTTAAAAATAAAAAAGAAGTATGGTTAATAAGTGAAAGGATTAATAGTGCCTCTGATAATTCATACTATTTATACAAATATATCCAGGAAAATAGAACAGACTTAGTTGCTTATTATTTAATAGATAAAAAAGCAACATCAGCAATAAAAAAATTAAGAAAGTATAAAAATTCGATATATCTTAAATCATTTAAACATAAAATATTAATGCTTGTAGCTGATAAATACATTACATCCTTTACCTTTGAAGAAACAATGGCACCATTTAATCAGAGCCTCTATAAGAAAATATATAAACAAGAACTAATGAATAAAAAAGTTATTTCGATCCAGCATGGTATGATTATTCACAATATATCGCCATACTTAAGTAAAAACTGTTATAAAGTTGATTATATTACTGCAAATAGCAAATATGAGAAAGAAATTATAATGGAAACATTAGGATATAATGATGATGAAGTCCTTATAACAGGAATGGCACGTCATGATAATTTACTTGAAACTTCTAAAATGAGTAATGAAATATTATTTATGCCTACTTGGCAAAGAGGGTTACAAAATTTAAGTCAATCTCAATTTTTACAGACAGAATATTACAAGAAGTTAAATCACTTTATTAATCACCCGTTACTTTATAATTACTTAAAAGATAATAATTTAACATTAAATGTATTAATGCATCCTCAGTTTGAAAAATACTCAGAACAGCTAACAGGTAATGATGAAAATGTGAAATTTCAAAGTACAACTAAAGTAGAAATACCTGATTTAATTGCTAAGAGTAAATTTCTTATTACAGACTTTTCATCTGTAGCTGTGGACTTTCTGTTTCAAAAAAAGAATGTTGTGTTTTATCAGTACAATAAATATGCTTCTCATCATGTACCTTCAAAACAAATTAGATATGAAGAAATAGGGGAAGTAGTGGCGAATTTAGAAGAATTATTTGCGACGCTAAACAAGTTTAAAGATAATCAATTCGCATTATTACCTAAATATGAAAACTCTTATGAAAGACTGTATGAAGTGAAACAAAATATAAGAGAAACTATTGTAAATAAAATTAAAGAAATATAAATTTACAGGCTAATATAAAAATGCTATTAAAAACATTCAATGCATAGTAGATATTAAAGACAAATATAATTGAAAAGGTTAGAATAGAGTTACTTACATAGTGTAGAAAGGCGGCGAGATTGTGAAACAAACATGGGAAGATAAGCTTTCTGAGAGTTTAGTTGAATCATTTCATAATGAACTCACTGAACAAGAAATAGAAGAAGGGTTTCAAGATACATTAGCCTTCGGTACAGCCGGTATTAGAAGTACTTTCGGTATTGGGCCAGGTAGGTTAAATAAATTTACGATACAAAAATTTGCTTTAGGTTTCGCAAATTACTTAAAGGATATCTCGGATGAACCAAAAGTGATAATCCACTTTGATACAAGATATTTATCAAAGGAATTTTCAGAAGAAATCGCTAAAGTTCTCGGAACTCATGGTGTGAAAGTGGTATTACCTGATACTTATAAATCGACACCAGAATTATCATTTGCAGTTCGTCATTTAAATACAACCGCAGGTATTATGATAACAGCGAGTCATAATCCTAAAAACTATAATGGCATTAAAGTATACGGAGCCGATGGTGGACAATTATTAACAGAACCATCATTAAAGCTCAGTGAATACATTGATCAAATAACTGACCCATTAAATATTAAAGTGAATGACTTAAAGACACTGAAAGAAAACAATATCGTTATACCATTTGAAAATGAGACGACAGAAGCTTATAAGAAAGCAGTATGCGATTTAGTCGGCGCATTCAAAACTCAAAACTCAAAAACTGTATTATCAAGTTTACACGGTACAAGCTTGCCAATACTTTCTGATATATTACATGATTTATCTTATAATCATTTTGTAATTGAAACATCTCAGTCAGAGCCAGACAGCGATTTTCCAACGGTTAATGTTGCCAACCCAGAAATGGAAGATACATTTGATTTAGGGAAAGAATTAGCTGATAAAGAGAGTGCGAATTTAATCGTAGCTACGGATCCAGATGCAGATAGGTTAGGTATTGTAGAACGATATGAAGATGGTACAACCCGTTACTTTAATGGTAATGAAATTGGAGTGTTACTTCTGAAATTAAGGCATGATGAATTACAAAGTACAAAATCAAATATGATTAAATCAGTTGTAACAAGTGCTTTAAGTGAGAAATTAGCAGAACATTTACATATAGATGTAATTAATGTCTTAACTGGATTTAAATATATATCAGAACAACTTAAAGCATTAGAAAATGATGAAACTAAACTTGTATTAGCTTTCGAAGAAAGTCATGGTTATTTATTAAATGATTTTTCTAGAGATAAAGATGCCATTCAAACCGCTGCCTTATTAATTAAATATAAAGAACAGCTAACACAAGAGAATCAAACGTTTAAAGATGTATTAGAAACAATATATGAAACGCTTGGCTATTATCAAGATAAGACTTTATCACCTACCTTCAAGGGTATGGAAGGCAAAGCACAAATTAAACAAATAATGGAATACTTTAATAACCTTACAACAATTGAAGTAGGAGGATTAAAGCCTTTATTTATAGAGAACTATATCAAGCAAGAAAGAACTGAGGTTGAAACTGGTAAACAAAGTCCAATCAATTTGCCTCAAGCAGATTTAATTAAATTCATATTTGAAGAAGGATTCATCGCAGTCAGACCATCAGGGACAGAACCAAAAATGAAATTGTATTTCTCGCTTGATGTAGAAGATTTTGATGGTGTAGTTGAAGAGTTTTTACGAAATTACAATTTGAAATAAAATATTTTGAAAAGCCACATTGGGTTAAAAAATCCAATGTGGCTTTTTTATTTGAATACTACCAACTATAGGAATTAAAAATTAGATTTTGTTAACTAGAAAACGAAAATGACCTGAAGATAAAAATCAATAAAATTTATAAACACCCATATAATAAACTTAAGGTTAATTATAAGACACTAAAACTTATAGAAACTCCTGTATTGACAGAGATAACTCGTATTATTATGATAGTGTTTCAAAAAATGTAGACATTTGTAAACTATTTGTTAATATTGTTAATATTGAATTAAAAATTATATGAAATTAAATAAATGGAATGATACACTTTATTTTATTGATTATTTACATTGAAAATAATAGATAGAATTATAAACATTGAGTTTTTAATAAAATTTTTGGTTAACGAATTTAGTATTAAAATTCAAATAATAAATGAGGTAAATTAATGAGTACTTTATATAAAATGAAAAATTTGCTTGTAAGAAGGTTTGACAGTGTTTTTGTAGAAGATAATACGGATAAAATTATTATTGAGTACCAGTATAAGAACTATTTGTTATTTAATAAGGAAAAATTTGAGATAAGAATTCAAAATAAAACTGTGCCTGTGACAGTTAAAAAATCAGGGACTAACAGAATAAAAGTTGAAATAAATAAAGAATTATTAGTGTTTGAACCAATGGAGACGTTCATAAAAATAAATTGTTTTTATAATGGAAAAAAGTTATGGGTAAGAAATAATATTAAAGAAAATTTGTATTTGGTTTTAAATAATAAACTATGTGAATTTGAATGCTCTAAAAGTATGTATATTAAAATATTAAATGAGGATTATTCATTTGTTAGTGAGAAAGTGAAATTAAAACCCTCTATCAAAGAAACTAAAATAATCTTTGAAGCTATCAATGATAATAAATTTACTAAAATATTATTAATAAACGGACAAAATAAATCCGAAATATCTTTAGCAAATAGTGGTTGTTCTAATTATACAGTTCCTATTGAAAAAATAGAATTATTAGCGATGGAAAAGTATCAAGTAATGTACTTAATAAGTGATGATAATGCTTATAAAATCGAGTTTGATGAGAAGTATAGTTTTAATTTGGATCATTATTATATAAAGATTAATAGGCATAATTTCTTCGTATATCATAAGATTTTTAAAGCAGAAACTGTTATTTTAAATGAGTCACCTGATAAATTAGGTTTTATTATAAATTTAAAGAGTAAAGAAAATAGTCATATAAAAGAATATCTAAATTTTGTAATAATGAATAGTGAAAATGAAATTATTGGAAAGTATCCAATAAAAATTTATAAGAATGTGATTACTTCAAAAATATCTTTTGATACTTTTGTTGAGAATAAGTCTAATAAAAATATGTATATAGAAGCAATTGAACAAAACACTAATCGCAGAGTTTTATATAGTATTTCTGAATATGCTAAAAAGAGGAAAATTTATGAAACTGCTATAAAAGTTAATAATCAATATTATTATATGAAGTTTATATCTGATAATGGTATTTTTATAAAATATAAAAAGCCATTTTTAAAAACAGGAGTTAATTATTTTAATGAAAATAAAATTAATTTCTTTGTAAAAGCAGACGACATATATAGACACTGTACTTTCAGTTTATCTTTTGAAGAACGCTATAGTAAAGAAGTAATTGAATATTATATTGAGCCTGGTGAAACTGACTTAAATCTTGAATACCATGAAATGGAGAAGATTATATCCAAGCCTAAAACGATTGTGGATTTATTTATAACTGTTAGAGAACAAAATCACATTGTGAGAAGAGAAAAAATTAGATATAGAACAGCTACATACAAAAAAGATACATATTTTTCAAAAAAAATTATTCACGACAATAATCAAGAAATATATTATCTCAGTACTATAACTCCATTTAAGAACATTAAATTAGAAAGGTTTTCTATTACAAACAACCAATTGAAAGCCATGAATAATACAACTAAAGATTCTAATGTATGGTTAATAGGTGAAAGATTTGATACTGCTCAAGATAATGGCATTGTTTTCTTTAATTGGTTGAGAGCAAATACATCTATAAATGCTTATTATGTAATAGATGAAACTGCATTAGATTATCAAAATATAAAACATAATAAAAATGTAATTAAATTCGGTTCTATAGATCACTTTAAAGTAGCAAGTAAAGCTAAAGTTTTAGTAAGCACTCATGATTTTGAAAATATACTTCCATATAAACCAGCAAAAGGGTTCTTTGGTTATGAAAATACGTTAAAAGTATTCTTACAACATGGTGTTTTAGGTAGAAAGAATGTTGAGTATCATAAAGAGTTTTATGAGCAGCCTTTTGATATTTTTAATGTGAGAAGTATGAGTGAAAAGTACGATGTTGTTGTGAATGAAATGGGATATGACAAAGATAATGTGTTTATTTCTGGACTATCACGTTTTGATAACTTACCTATAGAAAAAGATAATAAAAAGATTAAAAAAATTCTTATAATGCCTACTTGGCGTGATTGGTTGAACAGTGATTTTGCATTTGAAAATAGTGAGTATTTAGAAAGGTATTTAGGTCTAATAAAAAATAGAAAATTAAATCAGCTTATAGAGCAAGAAGAGATTGAAATAAATTTCTACCCTCACTATAGAGCTCAAAGTTATTTTAAATTATTTTTAATGAATAATGATATAAAAGTGCAGTACATTGAACTGGGTCAAAAGACTGTTCAATCACTATTGATTGAGCATGACTTGTTAATCACTGATTATAGTAGTGTCAGCTTTGATTTTACGTATATGAATAAACCTGTTATTTTTTATCATTTCGATGTAGATAGATTCTTTAGAAAAGGTATTTTAAGACCAATTCATGAAACGTTTCTTGGAGAAATAATTTACGATGAAAAGAAATTAGTTGATCAAATATCCGACTATGTCGTTAATGATTCATTTAAAAAAATTGAACTTGAAAAAGATAGTATCTTTAAGCATATTGATAAAAATAACAATCATAGAATTTATGAAAGTATTGTTAATAGTTTAAAAGAATAATAGCAGATATTGGATTTAAAAGGAGAAGTTTATGAATAAGTTTATACCGGTAGTTTTCTGGATGAGGGCGATTTCTTGTTTAGGAATAGTAATGATACACTCTATTTCTATAACGTTATCGAACAATCCAAACCTTGTGAAAAATGAGTGGCCAACATATTTACAAGTTTATTTAATGTTTGCAACGCCAATGTTTGTATTCATTACTGAGTTTTTAACAGCCTATAAATATGGTGATACTTTAAAAGAAGGTTTTTTCAAAAAGAGATTAATAATTTTAGGAATTCCATATGTATTGTTTAATATATTTTGGACTTTTAGCAAATATGATAGTGCCAATTTTGTAGAATTTATAAATAATTTCATGCATGTTTCCATCCGTGGATATTCAGTAACATACTTCATTGTTATTACATTCCAGTTTTATATTCTACATTATCTATTTGCAAAATATTTAAAGAATATTAAGCCTTTACCTATAATTATAGGTTCGATTATATTAACTTCAATTTATTGGTCTATTCGTTTAAGATTTCCACCACCTGATAACATGTTTGGCCAATTAGTTTGGGGTAAAGAAGGGCAAACTATATTCTTAGGATGGTTAACTTATTTCTTATTAGGTTATTATATCGGCAAAAACTATACAGCATTTAAAAATAGTGTACAAAAATATACTGTTCCAATTATTTCATTATTAGTATTTAGTATTATATTTGTTTATTATATTCATACAAGTGGATTTAATAGCGCAATAGGTTCAAAACGAATAGATACACCTATTTACACTACATCTATAATATTAGTATTCTTTTTATTGAGTAGCTGGTTTACATATGTACCTAAATTTATATTATTTATCAGTAATTTCTCGTTTAGTATTTATTTAATGCATTTAATATTTTTAAATAAAATGACAATGCTTAGTGAAATCGTTTATTTAGACATATTATATAAATTTATTGTCGCAGTCTGTTTATCAGTAGCTGTATCTTACTTGTTTAATTTAAGTAAATACGGAAAATATTTCGTAGGAAATGTAAATTCTTTAACTCATTATGAATTACACAAATATAGAAATACAAACAATTCTACCAATAAGACGCTTGATTCAGTAGGATCAAGTAGCATTTAAAAACGGAAATCAATATAAAAAGCTCCCTTTATAACTCATAAAGGGAGCTTTTTATAAATATCTTATTTTATAACTTCTATTCTTCCATACCTAACTCTTTCAATGCCATTTTCTCATACGCCGCTTCTCCTGATTCCATAGCAAACTCAGCGATAAACATTGGGAACACTGCATTGAGTTCTAATATATGTTCTTTCATTCGTGGCCATGTTTCTCCTCCAGCTTTATCGTATGCTGTTATAAGTTGCTCTAATCCTTCGTCGCCGAATACACGATGATGTCCCATAAAGTCCATTGAAGGATCGGAGTGGGTTGCTTCGGTCCAATCTATGAGTCCTGTGACGTTTGCTTCATTATCTACCATTATATGTCCTGGATGTAAGTCTCCATGTATCATGGTTGCATGTTGTGGCCAAAGTTCATCGTTTTCTAACCATTGTTGCCATCTGTTCCATAACTCATCTGCTACGCCATAAGTTTCTTTGACTTTATTCATCCTTCTTTGAAAGTCATTTCTTATTTCTTGTATAGTTTTGATATTTATATGATGTGCGGTAATGTTTTCTTCTGGTATGTTGTGCAAGTCTACGAGTGTTTCAGCTAATGTGTTAACAAAGTTTTCTGGTACTGGTTTGTGTTCAATTTCCCATACATAGTTTTGTATTTGCGGATCTATTGTTGCTGCAGGTTTACCGGTAAGTTTTGGATAAGCGATAAGGTCTTTTTCGTGTACTTTCCACTTTGGTACTTCAAATGAAACGTTCTTTTGTAAGAAATCTACCGTTTGTTTTTCAGGTTTTGTTCGCTTATAAACGTCAGGTCTTCTTGGTAGTCTTAAAACCCATTCTACGCCTTGTTCATCTTCTCCAAATGCAACTTGGAAATCTAGTCCTGATTCATTCAACGAGATTGTTTGAGGTTGGATATGCAATTGATATTTTTCTGCGCATTTAATAATTTCATTATGTTGAGTCATTTTATTGGCTCCTTATTTCTATTGTATTTTTCTTATGAAAGTATTTTGTTTTATCTTGATATAAATATAACTGATATGCAAACGATAACTGCAAGAGATTGTGCTATAACGTATGAAAGTATTTTATGTTATGATGTTATAAATGATAATATTTCTCAATTGATAATATTGAGAATGATAGGAGTGGATGGGTTTGCAAGAGGTACAAAAAATTTTATGGAATGGTCGTTTATTAACGATTGCTCTTCCTGAACATTATGAAGATAATAATTCTAATCCTGTGCCTTTTCACACTGTTATTGTACAGGATGGTTCATATCTTTTTGATAAGCTTGTCGAAGAATATCCAAGTAATGTCATGTTTGTTGGTGTTGAACCAGTAGAGCGTAATAGGGAATATACGCCTTGGATTGAGGATGTTAGTGGACAGCATTATGGTGGGGAAGCTGAGCAGTATTTAGATTTACTGGAATTTGAATTAATCCCTTACTTAAAGGAAAGGTATCATATTTTTGATGAGTCGGAGTATTTAATTATTGGTGGCGGTTCGTTTGGTGCGTTACTATCTATTTATGCTTTAGTTACAAGATCCCATTTGTTTGGTAAGTATTTAGTAATGTCTGCTTCAATGTGGTATCCGGGTTTTATTGATTTTCTTAAAAAGGCTGATAATATTGAATATCCTCGGGATGTTTATTGGTATGTCGGTGAGTTAGAGGGTGCTGAGTATCCAAATATATTAAAGAATATGGTTCCTTGTACTAAAGAGGGTGTAGAAATTCTTAAAGAGAAGTTAGTTAACCCTAATTCTCGTTTAACTTTTGTAACACATCCTGAAGGTATACATCGTCACCACTTTTTTGAAACGTATTTTGCAGAGGGTATTAATAAAATATTGTATTAATCGGCTAATGCCAATGTGATGAAACAAGCTGAGACAATTTTTATTTGTCTCAGCTTTTTTGTTTGTGTAAATAAGATAACGAATGTTGCAAGAGAAGGTCCACGTGCAACATAATCATCCAATCCACTACTGCCAATACAAAAATAGAGTCCGGAACAATTATTTATCTCTTGCTTTTTTATTGTTTCGACAAGATGACTAACCAACCTTTTATAAAAATTTCATAACTTTAAAATACTGATATAATGGGAATATTGCAGTATTATGAGAGTAAATATACATAAAATTGATTGACAAATAACATGGTAAGTATTATAGTTGATTACACAACTAATAAACCAATCATGTTATAGGATAAGGAGAATGAATATGAAACCTACATTGAATGATGAAACACCTATATTTTTGCAAATTGCAGATATGATTAAAGATGATTTAGTTGAAGGACTTTTGTCAGAAGGTGAACAAATACCTTCTACAACAGAACTTTCGAATTTTTATAATATCAATAGGGCGACGGCTCAAAAAGGTATTACACTGTTGGTTGATGAAGGTATTGTTGTTAAGAAGAGAGGTATTGGTGTATTTATAGCTGAAGACGCGCGCGACAAGCTCGTAAATACAAGAATGCAAGCATTCTCTAATTCTTATATCCAGAATATGGTTAAAGAAGCTAAAAGACTAAATATAAGTAAAGAAGAACTCATAAGAAGGGTGGAACAAGATTATGACAATCATTGATATTCAAGATATGTCATTTAAGTATAAGGATGAAAACATTCTAGAGCATTTATCACTCCAAGAAGACGAACCTATGATTGTTGGATTATGGGGACGTAATGGTTCTGGTAAAACAACTTTAATGAAATTAATTTCTGGGCAAGAGCGTCCTGACGCAGGTCATCTATCTGTATTGGATAAGAAGCCATTTAACAACACGAGTGCAACGGAAGAAATCACTTATTTGCGAGAGAATCATTATTTTGGGAAATCATGGACAGTAAATGAGGCGATGAAGTTTGCAGCGATGTTTAATACGAATTGGGATCAAGAAGAAGCGGATTATTTAATTGATTTATTTGAATTACCAAGAAAGAAGAAAATTAAGACTTTCTCTAAAGGTATGCAGTCTATGGTACAAGGTGTGATTGGTATTGCGAGCCATGCACCTGTGACAATGTTAGATGAACCTACGAATGGTTTAGATGCATATATGAGAAAGGTATTCGTTAAAGCATTAATAAAGTCATATGATGAAGACCCAAGATATATAATGATTGCTTCTCATCATATTAAAGAAATAGAAAAAATTTGTGAAAAGCTAATTATCATTTCTAATCGTGAGGTTAAGTTACATGAACCTATTGAGTATTTCCAATCAAGAGGTGCAGTATTACTTGGCAAATTAGAAGATATTAAACAAGTTGTATCAGACAAAGATATTATCGAACAATCTACAATACTCAGTCAGCATAAAGTAATGGTGGATGTTTCGTATAGTGATTCACTGATAGAGCAATGTAAAGCTTTAAATATTAAAGTGGATAAAGCGAATATACAAGATTATTTAGTTAATATAACGATGACGAAGGAGGCCCATCATGAATAATTTTAAAGGTTCATTTTCAATTGTATTTAGGGAACTGAAACTTCAACTTTATATATTCACGGTTGTGCTTATACTTCTAGCAGCGCTTTATGTGGCTATTGGTTATTTTGGAGAACCAGAAGACTTTAGACCACTATTATCAGGTCCTGTGTTTGGTATATTAGGATTCTTACCATTGTTCTTATTTCACGATCCGTTTAAAGCATCTATTGAACTAGGTGCAACGAGAAAACAATATATTTTTAGCGTATGGTCTAGTTACCTAATATTCATGGTTGCATTGCTTATCGTACAAGAAGTTGTTAGCTATATCGTTCGATTAATTACAGACTCTTCAAAAAGTACAGTAGTATTATTGAGAGCAGGTGACTTAGTACCAAATGCGAGTGTGTTAGATAACTTTTGGATTGATTTTCTAGCTATACTATTTATCGCAGGAGTATGTTTCTTACTAGCAGCTATTATGTATCGAATTGGTATGATTCCAACTGCATTAGGTGTATTTGCTCTTGGCGTAATTGTATTCATTTGGTCTGTTTTAGGTGATATTATGCCACTTGTAGAATGGATAATGAATCATATTTATGAAACATTTCATATATTAGGAGCAGTTGGTGTAATAGCAGCACTCTTGATATACCCTATAATGATAAAAGCTAGAATGAAAGAGTGAATATTTATAATAGTAGAAAATAAAAACTATGACGATTTTGTAAGGTGCTGATGACTAGGGAGAGCATGTACTTACAAAAATTCTGAAGAGCTTGGGACATAAATCCTGAGCTCTTTTTTTTGGGGATGGAACTGATGAAAAGTAAGAGTAGATACTGTTATTGGATTAATTATTACATAAACACACAAACTAACTTTTCTTCTGACCCAAATCTAAAAATAAAGCTGAGACATTTAAACATCTCAGGCTCCCTTAAGTAATTTCCATCATAATCTTCGTAATATATTCTTTTTCATTATTTTTAATCACTGAGTCGAATACATATTCTTCAAAAACGTATTGACCGATCTCTAAATTCAATTCTTCTATTTTGTTAAACATCTTTTGATAAGTTTCATAAATTGTTTGATCTAAACCGACATGATACCCGACTAAGTACTGTCCGTTTAGGGTAATGGTATTTGTATAGTCACTTTTATTTGATGGGATTTCAACATAAAGGTAGCTATATTGATTATATTGTTTATTTAAAATTTCATTTTTCTTTGTTACAACGCCTATTGGCTGACTAGAGAATAAATTGTGATGCTTGAGCTCATCTACAAATTGGTTTATTGACATTAGAAAATCTAGCTCGGAAACATTATTGATGTTGTCACTAATATAAAATGTAGTGTTTTCTATATCGTGAAGTTCAATTTTATCGAATTCTGTATGGATAGCATCTTTGATAGATTTGATTTTATCGTTTATTACGAGCTCATTAAAATTTAATTGTTGTTTCTGTGCTTGTATGACTTTCTTTTGTTGTTGCATGAGATCTAGGAAAAGTTCTGGTGATTTGTCTTGTGTATATTGTTTAATTTCTTTTAAGGACATACCTAATTCTTTCAATAATGTGATGACACTAATAAACTCGATTTGTTTAACTGAGTAATAACGATAGCCACTTTCATTTTTAAAATCCGGCTTAAATAAGCCTATTTTGTCATAGTAAATCAATGTTTGTCTGCTAACATTTGTTAGACTTGCAAACTCGCTTATAGGTATATGATTAATTTTTTGCATAAATTGAGTTCCTCCACTTGACTATATAGTTACTATACACTTTAAATTTAATATATTAAAGGTGTTTTTTGATATGAAAATGAAAACAAATAGATTAGAATATAGTGAAAATCACTTAATATTTAATAAAGTAATGAATAAGGAGGTCTAATATGAAGAATAAGTTAAACATTTTATATTTTAATATATTTCTTATGTTTTTAGGTATTAGTATTGTTATCCCAGTACTACCAACAATATTGTACGATTTAGATTTGAACGGTAGTGATTTAGGATTATTAGTAGCAGTGTTTGCGTTGTTTCAAATGATTGCTTCTCCATTTGGAGGAAGATTTGCAGATAAGTTTGGTAAGAAAATCATTATCATTATTGGACTTTTATTATTCTCCATATCAGAATTTATTTTTGCGGTAGGGAATACTTTTTCAATACTTTTATTATCAAGAGTGTTAGGTGGTATTAGTGCAGCGTTTGTAATGCCTGGTGTTAATGGTATGATCGGTGACTTATCAACCGCGGAAAATAGAGCAAGAAACTTTAGTTACATGTCAGCAGTTATTAACACAGGATTTATTATTGGACCAGGAGTGGGAGGATTCTTAGCAGAAATATCGCATAGAATGCCTTTTTATTTTGCCGGTGTATTAGGTATCATTGCGCTACTCTTCTCTATTATTTTGTTAAAAGAAGAAAAAGAAGTAGAAGATGTCGACAAACCGAAAGTAAAAGAACCATTCCCATATAAATTGTTCGTCGTTCCTGTCGTTGTGATGTTGATTTTATCTTACGGTTTATCTTCAACTGAGACGATGTTCTCATTATATACAGCAGAAAAAGTAGGATTCGAACCGAAAGATATTTCTATTGCGATTACAGGTGGAGCTATTGTAGGGGTTATATTCCAACTATTCCTATTTGAAAGAATCGTAGGAAGAATTGGAGAAATAAGACTTACATTGTTCTCACTTATATATTCAGTAATCGTGTTATTCGCATTTATTTTCGCTTCGAGTTATTTATCCGTTATGCTTGTAAGTTTTATTATATTTATAGGATTTGATTTAATAAGACCGTCAATGACGAATTACTTCTCGAAATTGGCCGGAAAAAATCAAGGAACAGCGGGTGGCTTAAACTCTGCCGCAACAAGCGTCGGTAACTTAGTTGGCCCGTTAGTAGCAGGGGTAGTGTTCGATATAGATATCAACTTCCCGATGTACGTTGCGATAGGTTTCTTCGTATTTGCGGCGGTTATATTAGTGTTCTATAGACCAGATAAATTAAAGTTTTAAAATAAGCGAAGTAGGACTAGGTATGAAAAAAGTTTGATATAAGTGCAACTTCATACCAGGCAGCTACTGCCATTATATTGAATCAGCCTGAGACGTGTACTATGTCTCAGGCTTTTATTTTTCATCATTTTTATACTTAGTATAATTAATATACTCAAAACTGTTGACTTACATCTAAAATCGCGTTACAATTATCTCGAAATCGAAATAATATGTGGATAGGTGATGACATGAATAGAACAGATGAATCTTTAAAGGCATTGGTCGGTATTAAACGCTCGAATGATACGATTGATCGTATTGTTAAGCAAGATATGAAGAACTATGGTTTGAATATTACTGAATTTGCCGTAATGGAACTGTTATTTCATAAAGGTGATCAGCCTATTCAAAAGGTTAAACAACGTATTTTAATAGCAAGTAGTAGTACAACATATGTCATTGATCAATTAGTTAAGAAAGGTTATGTGAGACGTCGTCAAGATACGAAAGATAAACGAATCACGTATGCAGTATTAACTGATGAAGGGCAAGAGTTAATAGAAAATATTTTTCCAAAGCATGCTGAAACAATTGCGAATGCTTTTTCTATCTTAGACGATGAAGAACTTGCTATATTAAGAAGAGCATTAAAAAAAATTAGCGCAATGTCTAATGAGTAAGTCGCGCAAATTTTTTTCAGTGTTATTATTTCGAATTCGAAATAAAAAATAAAGAAAGAAGGAATCTATAATGAGTAATAACGAACTTATCGGAATCCATCACGTAACTGCTATAACAGATGATGCAGTAAGAAACTATGAATTCTTTACAGAAGTATTAGGAATGCGTTTAGTTAAAAAAACAGTAAACCAAGATGATATATATACGTACCATACATTTTTCGCAGATGATCAAGGATCACCAGGGACAGACATGACATTCTTTGATTTCCCAAATAGTCCTAAAGGTCAAAGAGGTACAAATTCTATTAGCCGTGCAGGCTTCAGAGTCCCAAACGATGCAGCTTTAGAATATTATTTAGAGAGATTTGAAGAATTTGGTGTTAAAAATGACGGTATTCAAGAACTGTTTGGTAAAAAAGTTTTACCATTTGAAGAGAAAGACGGTCAAAGATATCAATTATTCTCAGATGAATTAAATAAAGGTGTTGAACCAGGCATACCATGGAAAAACGGACCAGTTCCTGAAGATAAAGCGATATATGGATTAGGACCAATTGAAATTACAGTTAGTTATTATGACGATTTCAAATCAGTATTGAAACAAATATATGGTATGAAACCAATTGTTGAAGAAGGAGATGTAACATTATTTGAAGTTGGCGAAGGTGGCAACGGTGGTCAAGTTATTTTAAGAAAAGATGACAAAACACCTGAAGCTAGGCAAGGGTACGGCGAAGTTCATCACGTATCATTTAGAGTGAAAGATCACGAAGCTATCAAAGCATGGGAAGAAAAATATAAAGAACTACGCATTGGTAACTCTGGAAATGTTAATCGTTTCTACTTTGAAGCATTATATGCCAGAATTGGACATATACTAATAGAAATTTCTACAGATGGTCCAGGATTTATGGGAGACGAGCCTTATGAAACATTAGGGGAAAGTCTTGCGTTACCACCATTCTTAGAGTCTCAGCGTGAATATATTGAATCTGAAATTAAACATTTTGATACGACAAGAAAGCATGACTAATTAAATAGAAAAGGAGTGGTTCTGATGAAAGTGTTACGTCCAGAACAATTAACGCAAAAAGAAAACTATAAATTATTAATAGGGTCTGTTATACCTAGACCAATTGCATTAGTTACGACACAATCTGAAGACGGTATATTAAACATTGCACCCTTTAGTTTCTTTAACGTTGTTTCTTCAGAACCTCCTATACTATCTATAGCGGTACAAAGAGTAAATGGAGAATCGAAAGACACGGCTCGAAATATATTGGAGCAAAAAGAAGCGGTCGTACACATTGTAGATACAGAAAATGTTGAAAATACAAATGAAACCGCTGCGCTTTTAAATAGAAATGAAAGTGAACTTACGCGTACAACATTTGATACTGTAGAATCGTTAAGTGTCTCAGTACCAGGATTGAAACAAAGTAAGGTACGCTTTGAAGCTGTATTACACGATACAATGGCTATTAAAAAAGATGATAAACCTGTATCTGATTTAATATTATTAGAAATAAAACATTATCATTTTGATGATGCTATTTATAACGATGGCTATATTAATAAAGATGAATTAAGTGCAGTAAGTAGATTAGCAGGTAATGATTACGCTGAAATAGGGCGCACATTTACAATAGAAAGACCATAAAGTGAATGGAGTTGACTAGAAGTGAAACATATATTTAAACAAGGTGAACAAGGCAAACCTGTATTTCTTTTATTACACGGAACAGGTGGAGACGAGAGAGATTTACTACCTTTAGCAGAAATGCTTGATCCAAGTTATAATGTGTTAAGTGTAAAAGGTGAAATATCCGAAAATGGTATGGCGCGTTACTTCAAGAGACGTGCAGAAGGCGATTATGACTTAGAAGATTTAGAGTATAGAGGTCAAGAATTATATGACTTTATTAAAGAATCATCAAAAGAATATGAATTTAATTTAGAAGACGTTATACCAGTAGGCTTTTCAAACGGGTCGAATATGGCGATTAACTTAATACTAAGAGAAAGTACACCTTTCCAAAAAGCGTTATTATTCGCACCATTATATCCTTTAGACTTACAAGATAATCAAAAAGATTTATCAAACTTTAAAGTATTCCTATCAATGGGTAAACAAGATCCAATCGTTACACAAGAACAAAGTGAACGAGTGATTGAAATATTTAAAGAACGCGATGCAGAAGTACATGAAACTTGGGTGAACAGTCATGAAATTACACAAGAAGCAGTACTAGCAGCAAAAGAAATATTATAAGGGAGTGGAACAGCAATATTATTTTGCTAAAAAGATTTCGTAGTCCCACTCGAGCAAGGATGACTAGAATTGAAAAGCTTGATATAAGCATATTTTCAGTCCAGTCAGCTACTGCCATACAAAAGTAGAGTCCAGGACAATTATCTATGTCCTGGACTCTTTCTTTGTTAATATACAATCTGTTGATTAATTATAATCGTGTTGATTATAATGATATTTAACAAATAAACTTTTCTATGGAAGGAATTAATGAAATGGCTGAAGACCGTCGAGTAAGAAAAAGTAAAGCGGCTATAAAGAAAGCTTTTATACAATTATTAGAAGATAGCCAAATAGAACGTATTACAATACGTCAGATTTCTGATAAAGCCGACATTAATAGAGGTACCTTTTACTTAAATTATGATGATAAATACGCACTCCTTGAAGAAATGGAAGACGAACAAATTGCAGATTTAAAAAAATTAGTCGACATCCGAAAAGTAAATCTTGCTCAAAAAACTGCAGAAGAATTCATTGAAATATTCTCTAATGAAGTTATTAAAAAAGTGATTATACACATTAGCGAAAATATAGAATTTTATCATGCTATTTTAAACTTAGATAGAACTAGTAAAATCGAAGAACGTATTACAGATATGATTCTCTCAAATATTAATTATTTAATTGGAGAAAATAACACAGTTTATGGTGTACCAGACGATTATTACTTAAGATATGTATCAGGTGCTTTAATGTCTATGGTTAAATATTGGGTGCACGACGAAAATCGTGTTTCTATAGAAGAACTTGTACAATATATCGTAACGATTTCAACTAGAGGGCCACTTTCCATTTTGAAACAATTGATAGATTCGAAGAAATAAGTTTATAAAATCTATAAAAATCTCTCCATCAGACTTAAACCTAATGGAGAGATTCTTATTTAATAACAATATATTTATTTATCGATTTCATCGCGTGATTTAATAATTTTATTGATAAAGCCGTAATCATAAGCTTCTTTTGTGCTTAACCAGTAGTCGCGCCCTGTATCTTTTTCGACTCTTTCCATAGGCTGTCCTGTTTCTTTCGCGATTAATTCATTGATTTTTTGACGTGTGCGTATAATTTCTTTAGCTGTAATTTCCATTTCTACAGATTGTCCTTGTACGCCACCTGAAGGTTGGTGAATCATGAATCTCGTGTTTGGCAGGCTATATCTGTTTTCTTTTTTACTAGCTAGATAAATAATTACGCCTGCGCTTACTACCCAACCAGAACCGATAATATTTACTTCTGGTTTCACGAAATTAATCATGTCATGAATATAATAACCTGAATCGACATGACCACCTTGACTGGAAATGAATAAAGTAATTGGTTCATCGCCCATTGCTTCTAGTAATAAAAGTTGGTTACCGACTTCTTTTGCAACTTTATCATTAATTTCACCAGTTATAATGATCGTACGTGTTTCTAATAGTTTTTCAGTTAGTATGTCTTTTTCTTGTTGTTTTTCTTCAGACATGAAATCACTCCTATCATAATATTTAACTTTATTGTGAATGATATATAAGTGCATTTCAAATAATTTGACCTTTATTGACCAAAAGTTTTTTATTATATATCAAATAAATCGTTAAATGCTTCGACCATAGTAGGATGCGTATAAATATTATCTCTTAATCTTGTATAAGGCACATCCATATCCATAGCGAGTTTAAGAACGTTAATAATTTCTTCAGATCCTGTGCCGTACAAACTAGCGCCTAATATTTGTTGTGAATCTACATCAACTACCGCTTTAAATATACCTCTATCATCGTTATTAACTTTGTGACGAGGAATATTTTTAACTTCAATCATACCTTCTTTTACATTGAAGCCTTCTTTTCTAGCTTTACTAGCTGTCATTCCTATACGTCCTAAAGGTGGGTCTAAGAATACTGTATATGGAACATGACCTCTATTTTTAGTTGAACGTTTTTTATTGCCTGAAATTTGATCTTTAACGATTCGATAATCATCTAAAGAAATGTAAGTGAATTGTGGGCCACCTTTAACATCACCAACTGCATAAATGTTATCTACAGCAGTTTCTAATGAAGAATTCACTTTAATTTCACCTTTATCGCCTAGATTAATATCAGTATTTTCTAATGCGAGGTCAGTGTTTGGTATGCGTCCAGTCGCAAGTAGGACAGCATCACCAGAAATATCACCTTGGTTAGTATGAACGACAGGATGATTATCTTCAGTTGAAAAAGCGTGAACTTCCGCTTCATCTATAAATTCTATACCTTGGTTCAACAACTGGTCGTAAATATGAGATGCTACATCTTTATCTTCAGTACCTAATATATGTTTACGATTATGAATCATCGAAACTTTACTACCGAGACTTGAGAAAATCGTCGCAAATTCTAAAGCGATATAACCTGCACCAACGATCACGAGATGTTCTGGTAAATGTCTCAATTCCATAATACCTTTAGAATCATAAATGTTCTCAGTTTGCTCAATTCCTTCTATTTCAGGTATATTTGAGCGACTACCTGTATTTATAATGATATGGTCTGCTTGAATAGATTCAACAATTTCATTTGATTTATTTAACAAATCGACAGTTTCATTATCCTTAAACTGTGCTTTATAAGTATAAACTTTAATATTTTCATCAGAATCTAGATTATCAAAATTTTTCTTATTTAATGCCGATACGACATCTTTTTTACGATTAATTGCTTCAGTGAAGGTGTGATTTTCATTACCTTCATGTAATAACGTTTTAGAAGGTATACATCCGACATTAATGCACGTGCCACCATACATATTTGAATCTTGCTCAACTACAGCAACCTGGTTTCCTTGACCAGCAAAATCTTTAGCAAGCGTCTTACCAGCTTTTCCAAAACCAATCACTAACATGTCATAATGCTTCATAGTATAAAACCTCCATCTCATAATCTCTATAACCAATTATAGTACTTTATAAAAATATTATGAAATTTTTGAATTTAAGGTATTATTTTCTTAATTTCTTATAAGTGCACAAAAGACAAAATTAATTATGTAAGCGTTTGAAGCTATAATGAATATACAACATTCATTAGGAGGAAAAGTCATGGCTCAAAATTGGTTAGAAATAAATGAAAAAGTAATCATCGTAACAGGTGGTACTTCTGGTATCGGTAGACAAATTGTAAATTCATTATTAGAAAATGGTGCAGTTGTATATAATATAGATTTAAAAGACGATCCAATTGATTACGGGAATTATCATTTTATAGAGACTGATGTGACGAATAAAGAAGCTGTTGAAAAGACAGTGAATACAATATTTGAAGAACAATCTCGCATAGACGTATTAATTAATAATGCTGGCATTAATTTACCAAGATTATTAGTAGATGTTAAAGGCGAAAAGCCAGAGTATGAAATTAATATGAAAGATTTAGATTTAATGTTCGGTGTAAACTTGAAAGGGCCAATTCTATTCAGCCAAGAAGTAAGTAGACATTTTGTGAAACAAAATAAAGGGATTATCGTAAATATTGCTAGTGAAGCTGGCCAAGAAGGATCAGAAGGGCAAAGTATTTATTCTGCTACAAAAGCAGCTTTAATCGGATTTACGAGAAGTTGGGCTAAAGAGCTAGGGAAACATAAGATTAAGGTTGTGGCTATAGCACCAGGAATTTTAGAAGAAACTGGTCTAAGAACTAAACAATATGAAGAAGCACTAGCTTATAGTAGAAATACGACAGTAGATAAATTGAATGGTGATTATTCAAAATCTATTCCTTTAGGTAGAGTTGGTAAGTTGTCAGAAGTAGCTGATTTAGTTTGTTATTTAAGCTCAGACAAATCAAGTTATATTACTGGTACAACGATTAATATCTCAGGTGGTAAATCACGAGGATAACTTTAAATAGAGGAAGGAGGGAAAGTATTGATATTAAATAAAAAACATTTATTAATTGTTGAAACGCTTAAAAAGCAAAGTATCTCAATTGATAAACTTTCCCATAAACTTTCTATTTCTCAAAGAACTTTAACGAATTACATTAATCAACTTCAAACTTATTTTGAAGGTTCTATTAGTATATTTAAGCAAAATCAATCGATTTCAATGATAGTAGCAGATAAAAAGAAATTTTTTAATTTACTCAAAGATTTAGAATCTCATATTCATTATCATTTTGATGAATTAGAGGAACGTGAAGAAAACATATTCCATTATTTGCTTTATAACGGCGTTTGTACAATAGATGATATAGCTGAAGATTTATTTCTAAGTAAAAGTGTTGTCAATAATACCATTAATTGTATTAAAACTAAATTAGAACATTATAGAGTTAGTATTAAAGGTACTCAAAATGTTGGTTTACGTATAGAAGGTAATGAACTAGAAGTGAGAAAAGTTTTAATAGAACTGTTCAATAGAAAGTATAGTTCTTACACATTACCAGATTCCATATATGCAATTCTCGATAAGACGAAAACACAATATAACTTAGACCACGCAACGTTTAACCGACTTATCACTGCAACTAAAGTTGTTTTATCAAGAATAGAAAATGATTATAAAATAAGACAAAATGTACAAATCGATGAAAGAGTGTTTGAGTCTGAAGACTTTATAGCTTTAAGCGAAATTAAAGAATATTTAAGTCATCAGTACTCAATAACATTTCCAAATTTAGAAATTTTGCTAATCGTATTTCAAATTATAGGTAGAAGAGCTTCATTGTTAGATGAAATCATTTCAGAAGATGATCAATCTATTTTAAATCGCATTATTCAAAAAACGATTGATGATATTGATTTTTATTACACTATCAAAATAGATGAAGAATTATTTAGCACGGATATACAACTTCACATTAAATACCTTATAAATAGGTTGATATTTGATATTAGAATACAAAATGACTTTATTAATGAAGTTGAGTACAGATATCCGTTTGCATATGAGCTTTCTAAAGTGTTAGCTACAAATATTGAAAAAGAAATCAATATTAAAGTGCCTTTAAATGAACTTGGATTTTTATCAATTTATTTCAGTGTCTATTTACAGCAGTTAGAACAAAAATTTAAAGAAATTCATTCAGTAGCATTTATAACAAACCAAGGTTTGAGTAGTGCGAAATTAATGAGAGTTCAATTAGAAAAAATATTTGGTAATCAAATAACGATTGATGTAATTAGTGAAAATGAGTTAAATCAATTTCAAATTGATGATTATGACTTAACGGTATCAACCATTAAAACAAATAGATTGTTTAACAGAATAATTTATATAGATAACATATTAGATGAACAAGCGTTAAAACTTAAAATCGAACAATTCATGATTTATAAAGACGTCAACAATAAAAAGCTGTTTAACAAAAGTATTATAGTAGATTTTTTAAGTGAACAAGATGTTTATCAAATTAATGAAAGTATGACGTATGAAGAAGTAATCGCGTATTTATCAAATGAACTGATTAATGAGAATAAAGTTGATCATACTTTTATTTCTAAAATTTTAGAGAGAGAAGAGCATAAATCAACAGTAACAGGATTTCTGGGATTCCCACACACTAGTCACCATTTTCATGGTATTTGGTTGAAATTAGCAATTATTAACCAACCATTGAATGATTGTGAAAAGGTAAAACTAGTTGTGCTCGTTGCGACACCAGAAACTGAAGTGAATGAAGCGATACTAATCCGATTATATGAAGAGATTTTAGCTATTACGACCAATAGTTATATTATCAATCAGATAAATAAAGATACGGATTACATAGCGCTTGCACATATATTAAATAAGGAAATGAGGGGTTAGCTATGTTTTTCATAATATTGATTGTCATATTAGCTGTTGGATTTATAATTCAATACTTGCTAGGTTTGCTTCAAATTAAAAATTTCACTAAACACTATACGGAATTGCGAGAAAATGGTCGCGTTGCTATTGGAAGAAGACCCGCTATATTTAAATCGGGAACGTTGGTACTTCTTCAAATTAATAACCGTAATGAAATAGAAGAGGCACGCTATATGCAAGGTGTCACAGTATTTTCTAAATTCAAGAAATTAAAAGGTTTAGAAGGATATAAGATTCAAAAATTAAGAGATACAGATTTAAAAAAGTATAACAAATTATTAATAAAAGCTATTTTAGACGCTCAACACACATTTAATGTTATTCAATCTGGAGGAGAAATTGAAAAGATACCTTCTCCAATGATGAAAGCAGTTAAAAAAATTAATGGAATGTTTAAAAAAGAAGGGAGTAAATCAACATGGACTTCATAGTTAAGTTAGCAGAAGGTTTTATCAATTTATTTCAAACAGGCGCAGATACATTTATAGACTGGATGACAACAATTGTACCTTTAGTACTAATGTTATTAATTGCGATGAACACATTAATCCAATTAATAGGTGAAAAAAGAATTAATATAATCGCACAAAAATCATCTAAAAACCCATTTTTAAGATATTTAGTATTACCGTTTTTAGGTTCATTTATGTTAGCAAATCCGATGGTCCACTCTCTAGGAAGATTTATGCCAGAGAAGTATAAACCAAGTTATTTTGCATCAGCAGCTCAGTTCGCACATACGAGTAACGGTCTGTTTCCGCACATTAACCCAGCAGAATTATTTATATTCTTAGGTATCGCAAATGGGGTTCAACAATTAGGATTACCGATGACAGATTTAGCAGTAAGATATTTACTTGTTGGTTTAGTTATGAACTTTATTGGTGGATGGGTTACTGACTTTACAACTAGTTACGTAGAAAAACAACAAAAAGTAAAATTAAGTACAGAAGTTAAATTAGAAGGATGAGGTGAGCAACATGAGTAAAAAAGCTAGAATTGTTAAAGGTTCAGGTGGCTTTGGTGGCCCTTTAGAAATTGGAATAGAAGGCAAGAAAGACAAAGTTATGTATGTTACAGGTGGTCACAGACCTGAAATAGTAGATAAAATTTGTGAAATTACTGGTGGCTCACCTGTTAACGGTTTCGAAACATCAGTACCTGAAGATGAAATTATGGTTGCTGTTATAGATTGCGGTGGTACTTTGAGATGTGGTATTTACCCTCAAAAAGGTATCCCGACTGTAAACATTATGGCAACAGGTAAAAGTGGTCCTTTGAGACAACATATTACAGAAGATATTTATGTTTCAAATGTGGATGTAGAGCAAGTAAGCGTAGCAGGAGAAAGTAGTTCTAATGAAACAACAGCGGAATCAACTGCGTCAACTGAAGAAACAAAAAGTAATGAAACAGCTTCATATTCTAAAGATAAAAAAATTATGGAAACAAGAGCAGAACAGGAAAATAAATCTATATTAACGAAAATTGGTCTAGCAGCAGGTAAAGTTATTAATACTTTCTATCAAGCTGCACGTGATGCAGTAGATACAATGTTGCATACAATCTTACCATTCATGGGATTTGTAGCATTATTGATTGGTATTATTCAAGGATCTGGAATTGGAGATGTATTTGCTAAGGTTATGTCACCATTAGCGGGTAACATTTGGGGTCTTCTTATAATTGGGTTTATATGCTCACTTCCATTTTTAAGTCCATTGTTAGGACCTGGTGGCGTAATTGGACAAGTATTAGGTACTTTAATTGGTGTAGAAATTGGTAAAGGGAATATACCGCCAAACTTAGCATTACCGGCATTATTTGCAATCAATACTCAAAATGCTGCTGACTTTATTCCAGTAGGGCTAGGTTTAGCAGAAGCAGAAACGAAAACAATCGAAGTCGGTGTGCCATCCGTACTGTATTCACGCTTCTTAAACGGTGTACCGCGGGTATTTGTAGCATGGCTGGCAAGCTTTGGATTATATAAATAAATAAAAAGGAGTGCATAAATAATGTACAAGACAGAAATAAAGCGTATAGGAAAAGATGCATCAGCATTCGAAGCTGAAAAGATGGTTATATTATTTGGTGATAATGCACCTGATGAGTTAGTCGATTTTTGTTATATAATCGATATAAATGAGATAGACGGAGAAATAACTGAATCACAAACGCTATTTTTAGATGATAATGAATATAAAATTACAAAAGTAGGCTCTGCTGTTAATAAAAACTTAAATGATTTAGGTCATATTACTTTAAAGTTTGATGGGAGCACAGAAGCTGAACAATCTGGAACATTATATTTAGAAGATAAGCCTCTTGCTAATATAGAAGAAGGTACAAAAATAGAAATTAAATAGTTTTATAAAATTTATCCCTTTAAAAGTTAAGTGAAATTTAACTTTTAAAGGGACTTTTTTATGTTCAAAGAAGATGATTTTACGGTTTGATTTATTCCTTTCATCATACAAATTTTAGGAAAGATAACATTTGTTTACTATATAAATAAAGTAACTTTCTATAGGAAATCAATGCAAATTTTAAGAAAATTAATATAATTTTACACCATTGGTCGACCAGTTTCAATCGGTATAAGTTATAACGTTTGTGGCGGTTTTCACAATTTACGACAAGGTATATAAGTGTAATATTACAGTTGTGTTAATTTGTCGATATGCTAAGATACATAACTATATCGAAAGGGTGTTTAATCAAACATGAAATTTAACAAAAACAAAATTAATGTTGTTGATATGAAACAAACTAAGAAAAGTGTTTACGCAACAGGTATAGGTAATGCTATGGAATGGTTTGACTTCGGTCTATATTCTTATTTAGCAATTATTATTAGCCAAAACTTTTTTACTGGCGTACAGAACGATGAATTAAAATTAGTATTTACATTCGCAACATTTGCGATTGCATTTTTAATGAGACCGTTAGGTGGGGTTATATTTGGTAGAATCGGTGATCGTCTTGGTCGTAAGACAGTATTGACGACAACTATTATATTAATGGCTGCTTCAACTTTATTAATCGGTCTTTTACCTACATATGATCAAATTGGTATATGGGCTCCTATTCTTTTGTTAATTGCTAGAATTATTCAAGGGTTTTCAACGGGGGGAGAATATGCAGGTGCAATGGTATATATTGCTGAATTATCTCCTGATAACAGAAGAAGTGTACTAGGCAGTGGATTAGAAATTGGAACTTTAGCAGGTTACATACTTGCTTCTTTATTAGCGAGTGGTATGTTTATTGCTTTATCTGATGCACAAATGCTAGCGTGGGGCTGGAGAATTCCATTTATTCTTGGCGCACCACTTGGATTAATCGGTCTTTATTTAAGAAGACATTTAGACGAAACACCTATATTTGAAAATGAAATCGAAGAAAATGAAGAAGAGCCTGAATCATTTGTATCGATTATTAAAAATCATAAAAAAGATATTATCTTATGCTTTATTACAGTGGCATTCTTTAATATCACGAACTACATGTTACTTTCATACATGCCATCATATTTAGACGAAGTTATTGGCATCTCAACGACTGTAAGTACAATTCTCATTACGAGTGTTATGGTTGTAATGGTTCCACTAGCATTCTTATTCGGACGTCTAAGTGACAAGATTGGTAATAAGAAAGTTGTCTTATTCGGTTCATTTGGGTTAACTGCATTTTCATTACTAGCCTTTTACTTTATGGGCATGAATCAGTTAATGTTTGTATCGTTTGGTATTTTAATACTTGGATTCTTCCTTTCAACTTATGAAGGTTCTATGCCAAGTTTATTACCGAGTATTTTCTTTACAGACGTACGTTACCGCACACTAGCTGTTACATTTAACGTATCAGTATCAATATTTGGTGGTACAACACCATTAGTGTCAACATGGTTAGTGCACGTTACTCAAAACCCACTAGCACCAGCATATTACTTAACAGCTGTCAGCCTTATCGGTTTCATAACGATTCTTGTATTATTTGAAACAACTTCAGGAAAAGCTTTAAAAGGCTCATATCCTACTGTATCAAATGAAAAAGAATTTAATCACGTTGTTAAAAATGCTGAAGAAGCATTATGGTGGAAAGAACAAGAATTACAAATAAAAGAGAAATAAGGACTGAGACATATCCTTTTCTTATAAATAATCTCCTAATCCGTTGTATATTCAGCAGTGGGTTAGGAGATTTTTTTTTATGATTTTTATACTTTATTTTCAATTGTTTGTATTGTCACGTCTAACCCGAAGTATTTTTGCAAGATGGATTTGTAATTTTGTGGTGTTACTGGTGATTGTTCTTTACCATCAGCTTTAGTTATCGTTAGTTGATCTTGTGACATTGTAACGCGACCATAGGTTTTAGCCATTGTGATGAGCAATGTTTGTACGAATATAGATTCTGGGTTATGCTCATTAAATTCTAAATGTTCTTCAAAATATGACCATGGTCTGGATATATTTTTAGCTTTATATGAAGTTCTCCAAGAATTATCGTCTTGTAGTTTTTGAACAAGAATTTCTTCGTTTTCTCCGTAGATTGCGCGATAGCTACCTGATACAGTAGTGACAGTCATATTATCAGATTCATAGTGAACGGGTAACGCATTAATAGGTAAGTCTCCAAATCCCACGTCAGCTATATATGGTCTATCTAATTGCACGATAGTTGTCATGTGTGAACCATCGTTACTCCATCCATCATCAGGTGTGTGTATAGTAGCGGATGCGCAAGTAATACTAAAACCTTTTTGTTCTAAGTAAAACTGAAATATAGTGTTCATTTCATAACAAAATCCTCCACGATGATTTATAACAATCTTTTCATATAAGTCATCGATATTAACGGAAATAGATTTTTGATTTTGTACGCTAATATTTTCGAAAGGAACAGTGTACATAAAGCGTGTTATATAATGATTTAAAGTTTCTAAATTAAGTTGATTATAATTTTTAGAATCTATTTTTAAATATTCTTCAAACTTTTGAATATCCATTTATATGCCTCCAATAATTATTATTAATTCTATTATAAAGGATAGTTTACATTTATATGTTAATATAAGATTGAAGTTAAAGGGTATACAATAGAAAGTAAGGTAATAAGTATGAAAATTGGTGCGATTTCTGACTTGCATATCGATCGAAGTAATCATTATTTTCCGAAAGATTTTGAAGATGTTTTAATTGATGAAGTGAAGCGATTGAGACTAGATATGTTACTCATAGCAGGCGATATTTCTAACCATTATCAACAAACAATGCCATTTATACAAAATGTTAAACATCAAACAAATATAGAAGTGTTATTTATTCCTGGCAATCATGATTATTGGAAAAATGAAGCGGAAGAAAAGACTTCTTATGAAATATTTGAGTATTATAAATCACAACCAGAAAGTATAATTGCAGACCCATATATAATCAATGATGAATGGGCGATTGTAGGTCATAGCGGTTGGTATGATTACAGCTTTGCTGATAGTGAAAAATTTAGCCTAGAGCGTTTAGAAAGAAGAAAATATTACGGATCTACTTGGCTAGATAAAGAAAGAATAGATTGGGGTAAGTCTGATCTAGAAATGTCTAAACTAGCAGCAGATTCAGTAAGACGAGATTTAGAAAAAGTTAAAGACAAAAATATTATTTTGATGACGCACATCGTCACACACAAACAATTTGCTGTACCTATGCCACATAGAATATTTGATTATTTTAATGCGTTTATAGGAACATCAGATTTTGATTTATTTTATGAAAAGTATCCGATAAAATATAGCATAATGGGACACGTACATTTTCGTAATAATATAGAAGAAAAAGGTGTCAATTTTATTTGTCCATGCTTAGGGTATCAAAGAGAATGGCGTTCTAAAGATTTAAAACAAGAAATACAAAATACAATTCAAATTATTGAAATTTAGAAAGCAAGTCGCTTAGCAAATAAGACGATATTTGTTCAAAATAGGTGATAAAGTGAAAAAATTTATTTCAATTTTCGTTGTAAGTGGGCTGGTACATACATTATTCTCGTTGTATTGGGCATTTGGAGGAACAGCTGGATTATTATCAGTCGGTTCTTGGGTTTTTACATTTAATGCACAGTGGGGAATATGGATGAACCTCATGTTAATTGTGGTCGGTTTATTTAAAGGAATAGCAACATTAGGACCTTTGTATTTAATGAAAACATATAATAAAATTTTATTTTATATATCATGTATAGGTTCAGTATTTTTAATGATATATGGGGGGTTAAATACAGTTGTAGGATGGTTAAAGTTGTTGCAAGTTATCCAGTATCATGATTTTTATACTACATTTGGCCAAGCGATGGTGTGGGACCCTCTATTTTTATTGTGGGGTATAGGACTATTCGGATTCTTAATGAAAATAAAAAAACAAAACACAAAGCAAAAATTAATCTAAATAAATAGTGGAGTCTGGATTTGAATCCTTGCTCATAATTAAGAGGCTGAGGCAGTTAAATTGTCTCAGTTTTTTGTTTGAGTAAATATGGTATAAAGTTGCAAGACGAGGTCCACGTGCAAGTCAAGTCCATATTTATGTGTAATATCTTTAGAAGTAATCAACCATTGGTTTTTTAGAATGTATTAACAAAATAAATCTGTTTGATTTTT
>NZ_JAJNIQ010000014.1:0-65254 GCF_022386395.1 Mammaliicoccus sp. J-M40 | reverse complement strand
TTAATCCAATAAGAAGGTGTCTACTTGGATTATTGTCTTAGTTAATCCAATAAAAAGTGCTCTACTTGGATTATTGTCTTAGTTAATCCAATAAAGAGTGGTCTATTTGGATTATTGTCATACTTAATCCAATAAAAGATGCTCTACTTGGATTATTGTCCTAGTTAATCCAATAAGAAGGTGTCTACTTGGATTATTGTCTTAGTTAATCCAATAAAAAGTGCTCTACTTGGATTATTGTCTTAGTTAATCCAACAATAATATCAACTCATGCTTTTGATTAACCCCATCCAAAAAAGAGCTAAGGATTTAAGTCCCTAGCTCTTTTTATTTACACACTCTTATCTTTTCTTTTAGGATACCCAACGATTATGGATACTATGCCACAAACGACGAGTAAATAAGGATAAAATGAATATGGTATCAATGAGACACTTGAAATGCCTGCAACACTTGTTGCTGCTAACACTTGGCCTCCGTAAGGTATGATACCTTGCACACTACTTGCGAATATATCTAGTATGCTGGCAGACTTCCGGGCGTCAATTTCATAATCTTCCGAGATTTCTTTTGCTAAAGGTCCAGCAGTTATAATAGCAATTGTATTATTAGCTGTAGCGAAGTTTGTTGTAGTTACTAAACTTGCTATACCAAACTCTGCTCCCTTTTTAGTTTTAACTCGACTTGTTACAGTATTGAGCAACCATTGAATACCGCCTTGATATTGAATCATTCCGATAATACCTCCGATGAATAGAGCTATCATCGCTATATCTTGCATACCTATTAAACCGTCAGATATGGCTTTTAAGTTTTCATTAATTGTAAAGGATCCTGTGGTCAATCCGATAAAGCTTGCAATTACAACACCTAACACTAACACCATTAAAACATTCATACCACATAAAGCGGCGATTAATACAAATAAATAAGGTATCACTTTAACTAAAGAATAGCCACCTTGACTTGTTTCTGCTATACCTAAATCTTTAGTTAGAAACCAAAGAATAACAACTGTCATAATCGCTCCGGGTAAGACAATGAAAAAGTTCACTTTAAATTTGTCACCCATTTTAGTTTTTTGAGTTCTAACAGCTGCAATAGTTGTATCAGATATCATCGATAAGTTATCTCCAAACATTGCGCCACCTACAACTGTTGCTATCGATAAGGCAATTGAGATATCTGTTGACTCAGAAATACCAACACCTACAGGGGCCAATGCCGCTACTGTCCCCATGGATGTACCCATCGCAACTGAGATAAACGCACCTACGATGAATAAACCAGCTAGTAAAAATTGAGGTGGAATTAATGATAAACCAAGGTTTACAGTCGAACTTACCGCTCCCATTGCTTCAGCCGTTTCACTAAACGCTCCAGCAAATAAAAATACAAATACCATTAATAAAATATTAGGGTGGCCGGCCCCTTTTGTAAATATGTCTATTTTTTTCGTTAAATTAGTTTTTGGATAAATAATAAATGCAAAAACAGTTGAAATCAATAAAGCAACATTTATTGGTAGAAAATTAAAATCACTTGTAATAATACCTGTACCTATAAACAAAGCAACAAATACTATTAAAGGTGATAGTGCCCAAAACGATGATTTTTTATTTATTTGTTCCATTGGAATCTCCTTATTGTTAACTTTAATACTTCAAAAGATTACATGACATCATACTATACGTCAAATTATTTTTTTGATGATTAGATTATTTATTTTAGGCAATATCATATATAATAGTGGTTAAATAATATTGAAGGGGTTATACGATGATTATAAGCAATACTGTGAATAGCTTTATACACAACCATCAATTAACAAAATCATCATTTGAATTATACTATACGAGATATTTTAATGAATTCTCAAATGCTGGTAAATATGTTGATAATCTTGTATCAGCTCTTCCTTATACTATTCCAAAAATCGAAAATGACATTCGAAATATATCACATGTAAACGATCAGCTCGTACACATTATATTTGATATTCGTTTGCTGTTTTTAAAACAATATAAAGTTTATTTGCAACCTAATATCTACTTTTTAATTGGTGACTATCAAGATTTTGGCACCATCCCTACAAAATCTTCAACAACATTATTTTTATTTATAGAAAAGTTAACCGAACGCGTTGATGATTTATATGCAATGGTCGCCTATTACTTCACTAAATTATACATACACCAAACAGTGTATATTCAACACTTCTTCAATGAACAAACTCAAATTAAATACCCTAATATGCTTTTAGAAGAAATAGCAACTTTAGGCATCATGCGGCAATTAGATATTAATTATCCTTTTATGTCAGATTCAAATTATAATAAAATACAAAAATTAGAACAAGAACTACATTATATATAACTTCAAAAGGAATGGAAGTGAGACAGATATATACGTCTCAACCTCCACTCCTTTATTTTTTATTCATCATGTGTATTTTTCAAAGACTTCATCAAGTCTCTTATAAGAATAGTTACACTATGTTTTTTTGATAAATTACTTATATATAAAGCTACTTCTAATTGTTTAATATCTGTGTCATCAATAATTTTCATTTCTTTTTTCGATTGAACGATATTATAAACTAGTTCACTAAACAGCATATATCTATTAGAATTAATCGTAATATCCAATGCTGATTGAGCATATGCTAAGCATCTATCGTATAATGCTTCACTAAAATAAATATTCGATAAAGTATAATATAGTTTTATTTTATAGTTGTCTTCTACGTTAAAACGTTTAGCTATTTGCAAACCTTCTTCTAATGAAGATTTAGCCAACTGATTATTACTTTCTCTATAATAGAAAATTGCTCTCGTATTACAAATTGAAACTTGTAATTTAGTAAACATATTTGAATCAATTAACTTATACGCTTCTTCTATTAATAAGATTGCTTGATTTATATCTTCATATTTATAAAAAGCTATGATAGATCTCACCCATTTAGATGCTGCGATTTCGTCAGTGGAACTATTTGATAAATAGTTGCCATCAATAATAGGTGTTAAAGCATCGTAATCTCTATCTTCAAGTAACCTTTCAATTACTTTTAACTTTTGTTCAAGTTGTGTATCTAGTTCTTCCCCCACATATAAATAGTCCATACTGCAATTTAATTTTCTAGAAATATTAAATAGTAATTGCGATCCCGGTTGCAATTCGTTTTTTTCTATTTTAGAAATCTGACTTTGTGTTGCAATACCTTTTGCTAGTGATTGTTGAGATAACTTTAAATCTCTCCTACGTTGTTTAACACGTTCTCCTAATTTCATCTATAACGCTCCCCGACATTCTATTGTCTTTATTTCATACATCTTTATGTTTAAACTTATTACACTTAATAAATCTTACATCTTTTATATATAAAAAGACTAACTATGTCTCTTCATTCTAATCTCGCTAGAAAGAAAATACAATTAATTTAGCTATTACAAATTTGCGACAATATCAGTGATACTTTGCTTTAATGATTCAAGTAATTTAAAATATGTAACAATATACAATTTCATAGGGGGCAGAACTCATGTTCACAATCATAAAAAATGGTGATATTTATTCACCAAAATATATTGGCCAAAATTCAATTCTTATTCAAGGTCAAACCATCCTCAAAATCGGTGATATAGATATAGAAAAATTTCAAGATATCGACCCAAACTTGAATATAATTGATGCAGAAGACAATATTCTTATACCCGGTATAATAGACCCACACATTCATTTATTAGGCGGTGGAGGCGAAGCAGGTTATATGACGCGGACGCCAGAGGTGAATTTATCTGAACTTATAGAGTGCGGTATTACATCAGTAATAGGATTAATAGGTACAGATGGTATTTCTCGTACACTTTCAAGTTTATATGCAAAAGCCAAAGCTCTTGAAGCAGAAGGAATTTCAACATATATGTATACAGGTAACTATCACTTACCTGTTACTACTATTACTGATTCTATAAAAGAAGACTTAATGTTAATAGACAAAGTAATTGGTACTGGAGAAATCGCTATTAATGACTTTAGATCTTCTATACCTAGCACAAATGAACTGGCTAAAATTATTGCAGAAACTACTGTTGGAGGAATGTTGAGTGGTAAAGCAGGAGTTACTCACTTTCATTTAGGTACTGGAAAACATAACTTAAATCAAATTCATAATTTACTAGCAAACTATGATGTCAAAGCGAATAAAATATACATTACGCATTTCGACAAAAGTTTAGATTTACTTAAAGAAGGCATCACTTTAAGTAATCAAGGTGTTTATATAGATTTAACAGCTGATACAAATACTGTAGACTGTGTAGATTATTATCTTCAAAATAATGGCGATATCGCTCAACTCACTATTTCATCTGACGGTCACGGTAGTTTGCCTAAATTTGACCACAATAATCAACTTGTTGGGTATGATGTTGCTAAATGTTATACATTAACAGAACAACTCTTTAATTTACTCAAACATTATCATCAAGATAAATGGGATGATATTATAGCACTGTTCACTTCTAACGTAGCTAATGCATTAACATTACATCATAAAGGACATATTCATGAAAACTATGACGCCGATATTTTAATCATTGATAAGAATAGCAATAAGATTAAAAATGTCCTAGCAAAAGGAAAAGAAATGTTATCTGATTACAAAGTAATACGTAAAGGTATGTATGAATAATTAAGGGCCCGGGACAATTATGTATGTTCCGGACCCTTAATTTCTATATATCAATATTATTTAATATTTTCCTTGCATTTTCTTTAAGTTCGTTTACTTTTTCGACGCCTTTTGTTCGTTCAATATAATCGTAACCTTCTTGTAAATGGAATGTTCTATTCGAAGTATTATGTGCATCACTTCCGATTATATGAATAGCATCTTTGTCTAATAAGAAATCCGCAGATTTTTTAGCATCTTCTCCATATCTATTAACTAATGATCCTGCTGTAACTTGGCATAGCGCACCTCGTTCAATTAAATCAAATAATATTTTCGGGTTATCTTGTATAGGAATTATTCGTTCTGGATGAGCTAATATAGGTCTATAGCCAGCATTAAATAATTTATCAAATGTTTCATCTGCAAATTCTGGAATACTAAAGAACGGAAATTCAATTAATACATAGCGTGAACCTTCAGTTATTGGTAATAATTCACCGGACTGTAAGCCTTCCAGCTCTTTACCAAACATATGAATTTCCTGACTCGGATGAACTTTTAAATTTATGCCATTTTCATCTAGCAATGCCTGTACTTCTTTTGTTCGGTTTTTAACTATATTAGCATCATTTTTAAATCTGTGTTCTATATAGTGTGGTGTAGCTACTAAATCAGTGATCCCTAACCCTTCTGCAACTCTAGCTAATTCAAGCATACTGTCAGCGTCAATTGGTCCATCATCAACATCATAAAGCAAATGATTGTGTATATCTATCATATGTACAGCTCCTTTTTATGAATCAACTTTTTCTACAAATTATCCTTATTACCTTTATTGTAACAAATTTTCACTCAATCAATATATCAAAATGATTTGTGTTCATGTATAAGCAAAGAATTTGAAAAGTCCAACCACTTTAATCATGATTAATATATAAACATTTAGGAGTGAATTATTAATGGAATTACAAGATGTCATTAACAAACGTCGTTCAGTAAAACAATACGAACCTTACGAAATGGATTGTGAAACGATAACAAAATTATTAAACAAAGCTTCTTTATCACCTTCTGCTTGGAATTTACAACAGTGGAAAGTGATTGTAGCACATTCTGATGAAGCTAAAGAAAAACTATACGAAGCAGCGAACAAACAAATTAAAATTAAAGAATCCAGCGCTACTTTCATCGTGCTAGGTGATTTAAATGCCCATAATACAATTGGTGATATTGCCGATGACTGGATAAAGCATAATCATATACCTGCTGAAAAACGCGAAGGGTTAATCCAAAGTGTTAATACTTTCTTTGAAGATGAAACAAATAAGAGAGATGAAGCGGTGCGTGGTGCTTCACTATTTGCTATGAATTTAATGTTAATCAGTGAGGACGAAGGCTATGCTACTTGCCCAATGATTGGTTTTGACAAACAAGCTGTTGTCGATTCTTTTAATATTGATGATAATTTAGTACCAGCAATGTTAATTACAATTGGTAAAGGCGAAATGTCCAATGATAGAGCATCTCGTCATGATGCATCATCATTTGCTAAATTTGAATAAAGACAATACATAATGTCTAAACTTTGTAATAATATTATAATATTTCACCTCAAATTTATATTATAATAAAAGTAACAAAGTGAGGTGTTTAAATTGAACAAACGTTATCAAAAAGTTCTATTACTTTACTTAATTTCAACGTTAGTACCATATACTTTGCTTAACAAAAATAAAGATATTCAATTAACGAAATCATGGTTACCTAGTTCATTAATTGGATATGGTATATTTGCATATGGATTGAAGGTACTAACTCAATTAAAAAAAGCATCTAAATAAGATGCTTTACTACATGTGAGTATAGAGTACAAATCTTTCACTCAAAATAATTCTCCTAATTCGTTTTTTATGAACGAATTAGGAGAATTTATTTTGGTTTTTGTAAAGTGCATACTTGCTTAAAACAATTCTTACGTCTTAGGCTTATTATTTTCTTTATACATATTATCTGTTATTGCATATATTACATCATCAACTATTTTATCTTTATGAATACGATTTTTAGGCATTACGCCTACTTTTTTCATGCCAAGTCTTTTCATAACTTGTCCTGATTTGGGGTTTAATGTACTATGCACACCTTTAACTTGATTTAATCCCATTTCTTCAAATGATAATTTCAACAATTGATTAGCTGCTTCTGTTACATAACCATTTCCGCTATACTTTAGGTTAATCACATAACCAATTTCTGCTCTCTTATGATCTACTTCCAATCGTAAATCAATTGTACCTATAAATTTATCGTTTTCTTTTAATATAATACCGTATTTTCCTAACGGGGATTGTAAATAATACTTTGTAATGACTTCTCTTGTTTCATCTTTAGACAAATGTGTTGGAAAGACATGCGTTGTATTTTCAATATTAGAAGCATATTCAAATAATGACTGCGTATCTTCTAAAGACACAGGTCTCAATATAAGTCTTTCTGTTTCCATTGTTTGATATTCCGCTAATTTCACTAGTAAGTCCATATTATTTAATCCCCCTTTTAACCTTTATTTATATTCGCTTTGTGCAAGTGCTAAACAACCTATTACGCCTTGGTCATCATTTAAACTAGGTTTCACAATATAAGTTTCAACTGGTGGTAAATTTAAATAACCATTATTCAATATTTCAAATTGCTTATGAATTTTATCTAATAAATGATCTTGATGCATGACACCACCACCAAAAATAATCTTTTCAGGTGATAACATTAGCGTTGTATTATAAGCCGCTTGAGCTATATAGTAAGCTACCATATCCCAAGTCTTATCTTGTTCTTCAATATCTTTAGCTTTAATACCTGCACGTTTTTCTATAGCTGGTCCAGACGCCAATCCTTCTAAACAAGTATGATGGAATGGACAATTACCTTCAAAATCATCATCTTCATGCTGTTTTATAGACATATGACCCATTTCAGGATGACTTAGTCCTTGAATGTAACGACCATTCATCATAGCTCCACCGCCTACACCTGTCCCGATAGTGTAATAAACTGCTGAATCAACGTTTTTTGCAATTCCTTTTTGATATTCGCCGTATAAAGATGCATTAACATCTGTAGTAAATGCTATAGGTACGTCAAAATATTTTTTTACTGAACCGATAAAATCAAAATCTTTCCAAGCTGTCTTCGGAGTAGATGTAATATATCCATATGTTTTTGACTCTTTATTTATATCGATAGGTCCAAATGAACCTATTCCAATACTTTTCAATTCATAATTTTTGAAAAAATTAATAACTTCAGTCATTGTTTCTTCAGGATATGTAGTTGGTATAGAAACACGCTCAATAACATTTAATGCTTCATCACCTATTGCACATACAAATTTTGTTCCTCCCGCTTCAATTGCTCCATAATATTGCATGATTGACACTCGCTTTCTCATTATCTAATATTTTTGTAATTTTAAAACCATTTTTTCTTTTTAAATACAACTAGCATGATTGCTGCTATTGCTACCATAATGAATAATACAATGTAATAACCGTTGTGCCAATTTAATTCAGGCATATTTTCAAAGTTCATCCCATAAATACCGGCTATAAGTGTTAATGGCATGAATACGACAGAATAAATCGTTAAAATTTTCATAATGTTATTCATTTTAAATGAATTCAATGAAATATAATTATCCCTTATATCACTTGTCATTTCCCGTGAAGCATCAACCATTTCCATCTGTTTAATAAGATGATCATTAATATGCATGATATATAACAATTGTTGTTCATTCAAATTTAATACTTTTCCTTCACGCATCCGATAAACTAAATCTTTCATTGGTTGAACAGTTCTCTTAATTAATAACAACTCTTGTCTTAAATTAAACGTATCATCAATCAAAGTCTTTGTAGAACTATCTACATTATGCCGATCTTCAAAGTTAAAGACTTTATCTTCAATATCGTATATAAACGGAAAGAAATTATCTGTTATATCATCTAAAATATTTAATAATATATCTTTTGGTTCTTCATATTGTACCGTACGATTAAAAAGTTTTCTTTTAATTGTATCAATTTCCTCAAATCGTTCTTTATGGAAAGTAACAATATAATCTTCGCCTATGAATATATCGATTTCTTCTGATTCTAGCGTTTTTAAATCTAAAGCATGAAATACTAAAAATTGATAACCATCATACTGTTTGAATTTTGGTCTCTGTTGTACCAATGTTGCATCTTCAATAGATAATGGGTGAAAATCAAAATATTGTGCGAGTACATTTGTTTCTTCTTCAGTTGACTCGTTCATATCAACCCATATCCATTTATACTTTTCTTGAACTTCACTAGGAAAGGTAGTTTCTTTTATCTCATCATTTAAATTTATGTAATAAGTTTTAATCATATTTTCACCGCTTAGAATTGATTTAAATTCATTATATATTATTTTAAAGTTTAGAACATAAATTGATTGTTCAAAATAATTCTCCTAATTCGTTGGAGTTTTAATTAACAGATTAGGAGAATTTATGTATGTATACGATTTTGAAAGTACAAGCTTCAACGTCAGCACTTTGCAAAATCGTTACCGTTTATATTTGATACTATTATAACTTCAGAACAATTAGTCTTGCTCCTTTTATACTTAATTAAGAAAATACGATAGTCTTGTTTCCATTAACAATCACTTTATGTTCACAATGCCATTGTACCGCTCTAGCTAGTACTTCTGATTCTACATGACGACCTGTATTTTTCATATCTTGTGCTGTATAGCGATGGTTTACTCTTACAACATCTTGCTCGATAATCGGACCAGCATCTAAGTCTTCTGTTACATAATGGCTTGTAGCACCTATTAGTTTAACCCCTCTTGTATACGCTTGTTTATATGGATTAGCTCCGATAAATGAAGGTAAAAATGAATGGTGTATATTGATTATTTTCAAATGGTGTCTATCAACAAATTCAGGAGATAATATTTGCATATATTTAGCTAATACTAATAAATCAACGCCATATCCTTCACAAATTTCTGTTATTTTCTCTTCACTTTGTCGCTTTGTATCTTTTGTAACTTCTACATGATGAAACGGAATACCCATGTCTTCTACAAATTTTCTATTATTCTCATGGTTGCTTATAACGCAACTAATTTCGATAGGAAATTCTTGTCTGTTTGCTCGTAACATAATCTCACTTAAAGCGTGATCTTCTTTAGAAACGAGTAGCGCAGTTTTCACTTTCGTGTTAGCGTCATAAATTTTGAAATGTATATTTCTGCTATTTAGTTCTTTTTCTAATAGTCCTTTAACTTCATCATTTTGATCGAAGACTATTCTTAAATATAAATGATTTTCATTTTCTTGAACATCTGTATAGTGATCCAAATGAAATATATTAGAGTTTGTATTTTTAATAGTTGTAGAGATTAAAGATGTGATTCCTATTTCATCTTTACAATCTGCAAGTAAAATATAATGATTATTCATGTTTCTCATCCTTTTATAAATTGTGTAAAAATTCTTACGATAATAGCTATTATAAAATTTTATATGAGATAACACAATCAAACTTGCCTACTTATTCCAATGTAAGCGAATTCAGTTAATAATTATTATTTAAATACATAAATTGATCCAATTGCAATTCTTCCAATGTATCTCTTATTAATTTTTTTCTTTGGAAATAATTTAATCCATATTTTTCAACTGGAACAACTTTACCTTCGTAAACATACTTACCATTAAATAAAGTGCGATTTTTTGTCACTTTAATAGTTGAGAGCGCCCCTTCTTCTGGCGAAATAAAAAATGAATCAAATACTTTGTAGATGAAGTCACCAATTTTTTTATTGTATTTGGTTTTGCCTAAATTAGTAGACACAGCTCCCGGATGTACAGCCGATACATTTAATCCATGTTTACTAAAACGTTCATCCAATTCCTGCATAAAGTAAAGTACTGCTAACTTAGATTTACTATATGATTTAACTGGGTTAAATTTTAGTGGGTAAGCAAAATTATGATTCCCCATAGCTGTATATTTGTATGCACCTGATGATACAACAATAATTTGTTTATCTTCACTTTCCATTATTTTTTCGAATAAAGTATGTGTTAATAAAAAATGACCTAAATAATTTATTCCAAACATGAGCTCATAACCATCTACAGTTTTTTGCCTTGTTAAAGAAACGACACCCGCATTATTAATCAGGCAATCTACATGGGTATAACGATTTAAAATATTAGTTGCTGCTTGCATTACACTCGCTAGATCAGATAAATCACATTTGATGATATCAACACGCTTATAAGGGTGTCGTGCCTGTATGAGCTGCTTAACTGATTCTCCTTTATCAACGTTTCTACAAAGTAATATTAAAATATCATATTCTGACGCTAATTCAATTACAGTGCTTTTGCCTATACCAGACGTAGGCCCGGTAATAGCTAGAATTCTATTCGACATTATAATTACTCCTTTTATTTATTAAGTTATATTTACCCGAAAAAATGTATAATTAACATAAATGAGAATGAAAAATCGCTCTTTCTATTCATAAGATTTTTTATCGCTTTGTCATGTCTACTGCCAACATAACTAATCAGGCTGAGTCATTTATTTATGCCCCAGCCTGATTAGTTTCTAAAATTACTTTTTTATATAATTTTCATGAACATAAATTAATTCTTTCGCCATCTCTTTTATAATTTCAGTTGAAATAAGTTGATCTTCTGCGTGTACCAATAACAGATTAAGTTTAATCTCTTCTCCTGCAGATTCGGATTGGATGAGGTCTTTATGAACTTTATGTCCTTCAGTTAAATATTTGTTGCCTTCTTCAACTAAATCATAAGAATCATTAAAATTATTTGATTTTGCTTCTTGAATTGCTTGCATATAGGTACTTTTAGCCATGCCTACATTCGTTATAATCTGAAAAGCTATCTGTTCGTACTTTTCCATTTAATCACCTTATTCCATTAGACTTTCTGCTTGTTTAAGTACCCCTTCTCCATCCATCATGCCATATTGTTGCATGCCTATAACGTCGATTGGAACTTTTCCGTTAGCTATTTTTTCTACTTGAGCTTTTTGAAATCTCACTTGAGGTCCTAATAAAATGACATCAACTTCATCTATTTTCGATTCAGCTTCAGATAAAGCTAATGCTTCAATTTCATAATCTTTATTTTCTTTATCGGCAGTTTCTTGCATTTTTTTAACCAACATACTAGTAGACATTCCCGCTGAACAAACTAATAATATTTTTTTCATTTTTATCTCTCCCATAATTTAAATTTAAAGAATGCCCAAGGTTTTAAGTAATCTAATAGTTGCAAGTCATGATTTTCTATTTTTCCTACAACATTCACTTTTCCTGTGTTGAGCATCGGTTTTAAAGCAATTTGTAACTCCCCTTTATATTGACCATATTCATCATTATCGATTAATACATCGCCTCTTTTTATAGCAACTGTATGATGAGGTGGAAATGATTCTTGTTTATATTTCACTCGACTTTGAGTAGAACGAATCAAATAGTCGCTTACATCACCTCTATAAAAATGTGGTTCTTCAAAAATAATTTTCTTTTCTAAATCTGTATAGCTTCCCACTAATTTAATATCAAAAGTTATCGGTTCATGGATTAAATCACTCAATTCCTTTAATTCTTTTTCAGATGGATAGCAATTACTGATAATAACATCATCTATTAAGCCGGTTGCCCATAAATATTTTGCTTGAGAAGTAATCGGCAAACCGCGATGTTGTTCTAATGTAGGAAGTCCTTCTGTAATAGGCCAAGGTCCAAAATCCGCTTCTTTACTAGATACAAATGCAGCTGTTCTCAAGCCGTAATGTTTAAATTTCTTACTGCCTTCTATAAAAAAGGCTTCAGATATACCTGCATAACGATGGGGATAAAAGTTATGACAACCTACGAGCCGATTTCGATTAGGTTCAAAGTCTAATACATTGTCTATATAATGATTCATTACGCTCATATTCAGCTCTATTTTGATTCCATATGGATTATAAGTCATATCACTCGTTTCTTTTGCTCCTACCCCTTCGTCGAGTCTGATACCATCTACACCCATTTCATAAAAGAATGATAAATCGTTAGTTTCAATATTTAATACTTTAAATGTTCTAGGTGCTACATCAACAAATATTTCAAAATTTAAAGACTTTGCGAATTGAATAATTTTTTTGATAGATGGAAGTATTTCGGATTTGTTTTCTTCAGTAATTTGTAATAAGTTCGTAAATATTCTAGAAAAACCGTACTCATGTGCTTTCTCTATATACTTTAAGTCATCAGCTTCCTTAGATTTCCCCGGATATAGAGATATCCCCAATTTTCTCATGATATAACCTCACAATTCTTTCAATTAATTTCTTTTTTATAATTTTGAATAATTTTACTATTTAGTTTATACTATAACAAAATTAAAGCGCTTACAAACAAAGGGGGATTAACATTGAATAATTTTGCAACTTGGATAGAAAATAAGCTTTCGGGACCAATGACTAAGCTTTCAAACCAAAGACATCTACTTGCTATTCGTGATGGGGTTATTTCAGCGTTACCATTCATTATATTTGGTTCATTTTTCTTAATATTTGCAACACCACCATTGCCAGAATCTTGGGCAATTACTAAGTGGGCAACAGCACATGCCGAAGAAATTTTAATACCTTATAGAATGACTATGTTTATAATGAGTTTGTATATCGTTTTTGGTATAGGATATAATCTTGCAAAATCCTATGACCTTGATCCATTATCTGCCGCACAACTTTCTACCGCAGCTTTTCTATTAACTATCGCACCTACTATGGACGATAAATTAGGTTTTGTTTTACCTATGACAAATTTAGGTGGGCACGGTTTATTTGTCGCAATGATTGTTGCTATTCTTTCTGTAGAAATATATCGTTTCTGTAAAATTAAAAACATCACGATTAAAATGCCACCACAAGTTCCACCTTCCGTCAGTCGCTCATTCGAATCTCTTATACCTGTCGTTTTTGTTCTAGGGTTTATGAGTATCATTACAGTACTATTCCAACTAGACTTACACTCACTCGTAGATAAAATTGTCGGACCGCTTGTGTTTGCAGGCGACACACTACCAGGTGTTTTAGTGCCAGTATTTTTAACAACATTCTTCTGGTCATTTGGTATTCATGGAATGTCTATTGTCGGTACGATAGAACGACCATTATGGGAAGTTTATTTAGCTAAAAACGGTGAAGCACATGCAGCAGGAGAAGCACTACCTCATATTGCACCCGAAACATTTTTCCAATGGTTTGTATGGATTGGTGGTGCGGGCGCAACTTTAGGTCTTGTTATTTGTATATTAATATTTGCAAAATCACAATTCCTTAAAAAAATGGGTAAAGCAGTTGCCATCCCTTCTTTATTTAACATCAATGAACCAGTTATATTTGGTTTACCAATTGTATTAAACCCAATTATGGTCATTCCATTTATTTTAATACCTATCGTTTTAACGATTATCACTTATATCGCAACTGCCCTAGGATTAGTCAATGCGACCAGTGTAATGCCTCCATGGACTTTACCTGCTCCAATTGGTGCATACTTAGCCACTGGTGGCGATTGGCGGGCTATCATACTCGTATTAATCAATATTGCAATTTCTGTCGGTATTTATTTCCCATTCTTTAAAATGTATGATCGTAAAATGATTTTAGAGGAAAGTGGCGAATCTAAAGAAGAAATTGAAAAAGATATGGAAGAAGAAAACAAATAATAATGTAGAAGATATAAATAAGGATGAAAGATGCACGAAGATTTTTATAAAAAATAAGCATATCACTTTCAAACTGAAACAATCCGTTAAGTGATATGCTTATTTATTTTGAGTTAGAATTTATGTTTCAAGCTCTTAAATGTTAAAAAATAATATCAATAAAGAACCAAATAACCATAACGATCATGATAAGTGCTTTTGCTATTGTACTTGTTAAAAATCCTAATAGTGAACCTATACTTGCATTAAGTGCAGCACTGATATCACTCTTTTGTATAATTTCTGAAACGAATACTAAGATAAACGGTACGATAATAATACCGAAAGGTGGAAATACAAAGCAACCAATAATAACACCAACTGCTGCCATTGTCTCTCCTAATTTAGAACCACCAAATTTTTTCACAAAGTAACTGTTCATGATGATGTCCGACAAAATCATAAATACTGTAAAGAGTATCATAACCGTCCAAAATATCCATGATAATTTTGATGAATCTATTGCAAAATGATATATAAAGTACCCTATCCAAAGAAATAAAACGGATGGGATAATTGGTTTGATTAAACCGATAAATGCAATTACAAACATTATAATGATAAGTAACCAACTAATTGTTGTCATGTAATTTAGTACTCCTAACTAATTTGTGTATTGTTTTGTTCCTTATGTTCTATAGTGAAAATTAAAAGAACAAACGCAAGTGCTATCGAAAAACTTGAAACAAAGAACACATTTCCTAATCCTACTATATCACTCATGACACCACCAAGTAAATTTCCACCTAGTTGTCCAATAACCATAGCGTTCGCAAATAAAGTCGAAGCGTAACCTGGAAAGTCTGGTAAAATATCTTGGAAATAACTGATACCAAGCCCTAACAAAATAGCTAAGAAAAATGCTAAAGCTAATTGTCCAATTAACATTGCAGTAAAACTATCAAACACCCCGATACTGAAATAATAACCAAAGCCAAATATTGAACCTACCATGAGTAAAGTTTTCGTTCTGAATTTACTTGCGATAGCTCCTAGAATAATCATAAGCGGTACTTCTAAGCCTGCACATAAACTTGCTAAATAACCAACATGAGACTCGTCATCTTTCAAATATTCAGTTACATATAAAGGCATGTTTAAAGTATACATCCATTGCCCAATATGCAATAGAATGAAAGCTAAAAATGGTATAAGTAAAGTCGGTTCTTTAATTAAGTTCGGAGCTTTTTTCTCTGGAAAATTCCCTACTATATTATTTAAGATTTTCTTTGGTTCCTTATAAAATAATAATAGTAATACGAGTACAGTTAAGAATATAGTAACCGTACCACCAAATAGACCGTCATAACCCAATAGTGAAAGTAATACAGTACCTATCAATGGACCAAATAAGAAACCTAATGAGAAAGTTGATCTTAAAACAGTATTGGCAAAGATACTTCTATCTTTATATTCTGATTCATTAATAGATTCACGAGCAGAAGCATACATTTGAGGCATTGCAGGTGCTGCCAGACCTTGGAACATTCCGTATAATACAATGAAGATCCAGATAGTATGTACATAGAAATAAATGGAGAAACATAAAGCACCCATTATAAGGGCTGTTGCGATAAGATATTTACGGTTGATTTTACCATTATCTGAAAACCTAGCTACTATAGAATTCACAGTGAAGGATGCTCCAGCAGCAAGAGCCATTAATAGACCATATTGGCCACTAGTCATTCCTAAGTGTTGTGTCGCATATAACACTAAGAACGGGGTAGTGATTGCGATTGCCATACCAAGTAATCCCATATTCACTGTAAAGAGCTTATAATTTTTGATTTGAAACAGTTTCAAAAACATGAATTCACATCTTTCTTTATTTTATTATATGCTTGTACTTTATAGCTAAACCCCTGTTACGTCAATGCTAAAATTGATATAATTTTTCTAAAGTTATAAAATAAATTTACATGATTTAAGAAGGAGAAAAGCCATGGTATTTAAAATTGATTATATTTCTACTGGTAAAGTTTCTAACGTTACGTTCGATAATCAAAAAACAAAAAAGACCGCCATTTATAAAACCCCTATTTCAAATAGTATGTTTTTATCAAAAACAGGGTTTGTTGAAGATGAACAACAATATAAAGGGCACGGCGGTCCTGAAAAAGCTATATGTTTCTATAGTAAAGATAACTATCAATATTGGAACGATATCATTCACCTGTTGCCTGAATATGCAATTTTTGGAGAAAACTTAACAGTCTCTGGCTTAACTGAAGCGGATTTAAATATCGGTGATACATATCAGTTAGGTGAAGCCACTATACAAGTATCTTGTCCAAGACAACCTTGCGCTACAATCGCGCAAAGGTATGGCATAAAAGACTTAGTTAAAAGAATGGCAGACAGTTGTAAAACAGGATGTTATTTTCGCGTAATCAAAGAAGGCTATGTATCACAAGGAGACGATTTAGTATTGATTGAACAAAAAAAGCCTTCCCTTTCTATACTTGAATTGAATGAAACACGTTTTAAAGATAATAAAAACAAACAACGCATACAATCAGTATTAAATCATGATGGTATAAATGAAGAAACAAGAAATATATTTATTAAATTATTAAAATAAATGATAACATCGTACAAATCTCTATCGGTTACTTCTTTTTAACATCAATTTGGTTTATGTAATTTTTAATCACTTCAATAAATGATTTTACTTGTGGTAATTGCAATACACTATGTTCATAACAAATATATGTTGACCGTTTTAAAGGCTTTTTCATGATATTTAATTTTTTAATTTCAAAAAGGTCTGTATCTATATCATCTATAACTAATTCAGGTAAAACTGTAACGCCTACACCATTTAATAACAATGCTTTACAAGTTGCGATTTGATCTACTTTTATAAGAGCATGGTATTCTTGTTTGAAATAATCTGAATACCATTCTTCAATTTGCTTTAAATATATTGGTTCAGCTTGAAATTCAATCATCGGTAATAAATGCAAATCATGTTTTCTATTTTTAGGATAAATAAAGTAATGTTGTTCATTTAATAATAAGTCGTTCTGTACATTCATTACTTCATTACCTCTAATTACTGTTACATGAAATTCATTCTGATATGATTTAATATGTTCACTTGAGCCAATTTGTAATTGTATATCGACGTTAGGGTAAAGTTTAGTATATTGCCCTAGAACTTGAGGCAAAATTGTTTGTCCAATTAACGAAGATACGCCAATTGAGATACTCCCATTAACTTCCCCGACTTTCGAACTTATTCTATCCAGTAATAGACGCTCTTCTTTAAGCATTTTTCTAGCGTGATCAATAACGAGCGAACCTTCATTAGTTGTTATTAATTGCTTCTTAGTCCTTATAAAAATATCTATACCAAAAAAGTTTTCGATAGATTTGAGACGTTGACTGACGGCAGGCTGCGAAATATAGAGAATGTCAGCAGCTTTCCTCAATGTCTTTACATCTTCTAAAGTCACTAATAGTTTGTAATCATCTACTTTCATAAAAAGACACCCTCCTCACATTTATTTCATTATAACATGCTTTAATTATTACAAGCATGCCTTTAAGCAACTACTACTTAAGACCGAATTATAAAAAATCTTACTATCTAAATTGAATACTTTTTTAAAATTAGTTATAGTTAAGCATGTAAATTAAATAGGAAGGATCTTACTATGTTACTTATTGAGATAATAAAGTATATTTTTCTAGGTTTATTGCAAGGTGTAACTGAACCCATACCTGTATCTTCTAGTGGTCACCTTGTAATGGCTCAAGAATTTTTAGGCTTACATACTGAAGGTTTAACATTTGAAATTTTTGTAAATACGGCTTCATTAGTTGCTGTACTGATTTTGTTTAGAAAAGATATTATCGAACTCATTGTTGATACTTTAAAATTTATTAAAGGAGATCGCACTGAAGAAGTAATTCGAAACTTTAGATTTGCTATGTATCTTGTAGTTGCCACGATACCTGCTGGTGTTCTTGGGTTAATCTTTAACGATATAATTGGCGACACAAAAAGTGTTATGCTAGTCGGTTTCATGTTAATTGTAACTGGTATTGCACTATGGTTTATTAAAAATAAACGCGGTCAAAAGTTAGATAAAGATTTAACGTTAAAAGATGCGATTATAGTAGGGCTATTTCAAGCTATTGCATTAATTCCAGGACTTAGTCGTAGTGGTGCAACGATAGTTGGTGCTTTAGGTGTTGGTATGAATCAAAAAACAGCATTTAAGTTCTCATTCTTACTTTATATACCAGTAAGTTTAGGGACTGCATTGCTTGGTATTAAAGATATCATTCAAACACCACCAGATTCTTCATTAATGATTTCTTATATGTTCGCATTTGTAGCTTCACTTGTGGCCAGCTATTTCTCTTTAAAATGGCTAAAAGGCATAATGGAACGCGGACAATTAGGTATATTTAGTAAATACTGTTTCGTTGTAGGACCATTAGCAATTATACTTGCACTGATATTCTTATAAAAACTTTTAAAAAACGAGCATACACAGTTAATACTATGTATGCTCGTTTTTTATGTAAATCATAGTTTAGGAATATTTATTTATTACTATTCTTATTTGCATTCATTATTTCATGAAAACAATATCTTATCTTTTTCTCTATTCCTTTAAAATCTGTTTCTAACTTGAACATAATCTCATGAGCAGTAACATATGCCTTATGAAATTGCGCTTTAGAAATTTTGTTTTCTTTAAGCATTCTTTCTAAATCATCTTCATCAACTAGTTCATATTCCCCTGTCTTTGGTATCACCAACACATCTAAGCATAAATCTAAAGTTCGTGCATTTCCAAGCTGGGTAATATTCCTCAAATTCACATCAAAATAATACTGCACTGGTTGATTTTGTTTATTATACATCACAGTAATACTATATGGCTTTTTCTCCGGTAATATTTGCATCCATTTATAGCCCTTGTCAGCTACTGTAATTTCTTTACCTACAACATTTACTATTAACGGTTCTTTTACTTCAAGCATCGTTACAAGTCCTACAAGACCTTTAAAGTGATTAGTATCCAGCGCAACTTCTTTATATTCGCGATTAAGGAGACGTCGCCAATGACGTTTGTCAATATACTTAACTTTCACAAGTTACCAACTCCTTTTATTCATTATATAAAAAACGGGAGCCGATATAAAGCATTCGAGTAATCTTTTATTTTTTTTATTATTTTACACAAAGAAACCACAAGAAGTTTGAAATTCTTGTGGCTTTGAAATGATTATTTATATATAAAATTTAAACTTTAAAACATATGATTTTTAATTCTAAAATTTTACGTTATTCATGTGAAATATAATGTGACTTACCTTTTAAGAATAAACTTAAGATTAATGCAATAACACTAAACAGAGTTGCAATCCAGAAAGCGTCATTTATACCTTGTACAGTTGCAAGTTTATTTAGAAACTCAACAAGTGCTGACATGCCACTTTCTTTTCCACCAACAGAATCTGAAAGTGCTTTAACTTGTTCTTGAATAATTGGATCAGTTGAATCTAAATTATCTGACATGTTAGCTAAATGAGTAGTCGTATTTTGTGTCATAACTGTTACAAGTATTGCAGTACCAATTGACCCTGCCAATTGTCTCACTGTGTTACTGATTGCATTACCATGCGGTATCAATCGTTGAGGTAATGAATTCATCCCAGCCGTCATAATAGGCATCATGATAAAACTCATACCAAATGAACGTACGATATAAATAATTAATATTGTTGAATATGGTGTATCCATATTTAACTGTGTTAACTCCCATGTTGCAAAAGTCATAATTGTTAAACCAATTAAAGCTAATGGCTTAATACCAAATGAATCTAGCATTTTACCAGCAATTGGTCCCATAAAGCCCATTATTAATGAACCTGGTAACAATAATAAACCAGAATCTAATGGAGAGAACCCACGAAGATTTTGTAAGTAAATTGGTAATAATATCATACCGCCAAATAAACTCATTGTTACGATAACGTTAATAACTGTCGTTAATGTGAACCCAGAATATTTTAATGCTGACATATCAAGCATTGGATTTTTCATTCTTATTTCACGAATAACAAACATTGTTGTAAAGATAACGCCAATAATTAATGATAATGAAACTGTTGTAGATGTCCATCCATTATTACCCGCTTCACTGAAACCGTATAATAATAGTCCAAAACCTAACGTACTAAATATAATACCTTGAACGTCTGGTTTAGGGTTAGACGTTTGCTGATAAATTCTAAACCAGAAATAACTGATTATGATAGAAATTAAACCGATAGCAAACATTCCGTAGAACATGATATTCCAATGGTAATTTTGTACAACCCAACCTGATAATGTTGGTCCTATAGCTGGTGCTAAAATAAATGCAATACCTAATGTACCCATTGCTGCACCACGCTTTTCTGGTGGGAAGATTGTCATAAACACATTAGAACCTAATGGCATAAGCACGCCTGCTCCTACAGCTTGTATGACACGTCCTGTCATCATCATTGGAAAGTTTACTGACAACGCGCAAATGAATGATCCGATTGTAAACAGAATCATTGCTATAATGAATAATTTTCTATAAGAATACTTACTGATTAAAAAGGCGCTGATTGGGATTAATATACCATTTACAAGCATAAATCCCGTCATTAGCCATTGACCAGTTGAAGCTGAAATACTAAATTCATTATTAATAACAGGTAATGCTACATTTAATAATGTTTGGTTTAAAATTGCTATGAACATACCGAACATCATTGCAATTAATATTTTATTTCTTGTAATACCTTTACCATAAACAAAATTAACATGATTCTTTTTAATTTGTTCGTTGATTGGTTCGTCTTCATGTATTTCCATACCACGATCAGATAATACAGAATCTTCATCTTCTGAATTATTATTATCGTCAGATACGTTTTCTTTAAATGATGGTTGATTATTTTCATCTTGGTTCATTTGTTCAACTTGCTCTTCTTTATATTCTTTTTGATGACGGTTAACTGTTAAGCTATCATCATCTTTAGATTTAAGTTGACTGTATTCTTCTTTATGATCTTTTTCAAAAGATTCATTAGAAACTTGTTTTCTTTTTTTACGTTTTAATACAAATGCATTAATTCCAATCCAAAGTAAGATTGCAATTATTATATAAGCCACCGTAAAGGTTGATGTCATAATACACCCTCCTTAATTCTTGTGGATTCGAACTTCAACATTCATTCCTGGAACAACATTTGTTGATGGCTTAGAATCAAATGTGATTTTCACTGGAACAACTTGTGTCACCTTTGTATAGTTTCCATTACTATTTGATGAAGGCATCAACGAGAAACTTGATGCAGTTGCTAATCCAACTTGAGACACTTTACCTTTAACACTAGCTTTTTGACCATCGATATCAATGTCAACTGCTTGTCCTTCTTCTACATCCTCTACATCTGTATCATCAATGTTTGCAGTTACATATAAATCATCAAAATTATATGCATAAGCAATCGGTGAGCCAGCTTGTACTAAATTGTTTTCTGTTTCAGAAGTTTTTACGATTGTACTTTTTGATGGTGCTTCAATCTTCATTTTTTGAGATTGACCATCTTCACCTTTACCTTCTACTTCACCAATTTTATCGCCTTTGTCATAAGTTTTACCTTCTTTAGCGTCAAAACTAGTTAAATTACCTGATACTGGACTAGCAATTTTAATTTGCTCTCCATCCACTTTTGCATTTTCTGTTTTTACATAATCTGTTGCTTCACTATAATAATGGAATCCTACTAGGCCAATAGCCACTAAAACCACTATCGTGATAACATTTACAAGCACGATTTTTTTCATTACTTTATATCCTCCATATTTCAATGATTTACTTATTATACGGCTACGCTTTTACTAATTAAACCAACAAAAATTAAAAATTTGTCGGGTTAAATTAACTAAAAAATCAGATAAATCAACATATTAAATTAAAGTTTTTAAAGTATATTAATATATATTCTATACTTTATTTGTTAAAATATAGGACATGTAAGTTATCGAGGTGAATTATGAAAAAACATGCGAGACAATTAATTATTAGTAATATGGTTTATTTATTGGAAGATTATCACTTTGACGAAATTACAATAAAAATGTTGTGCGCAGAAAGTGGTATTAACCGTTCAACTTTTTATGCCCATTTCAAAGATAAATATGATACATATGATGAAATCCAAAAATATCACATGAGTAATTACGAAAATTTAATGGATAATATTGAACTATCTATTATTGAAGAACCAGCCAATAGGAGAAAATATGTAAAACGGTATTTTACAAATGTTTTTTACTATATTTTAAAGTACCAAAAATTTTTCTATAGTGTCTTTGTTTTACATCCTGAACGAGATTTTATCATTAACTTTATCAAGCTTATAAAAGACAGAATTGAAAAACTCATTTCTAAAATCGGTACATTACAAGATGCCAACTTCTTTCTTGAATATACAATTGGTGGACAAATCGCGTCTATATATAGTTGGTTACGGGACGGATGTCAGGACTCACCTGAAAAAATGGCAGATATTATGTATAGAAACATCTTAAGAATAAACAGATAAAAATTAATGCTCCTATTTCGTTTGAATTTTAATTAACGAAATAGGAGCATTTATATTAGAAACTGGATAAACCAGTCTCTTCTTGTATTCTATATAATAGTTTCTTCCACAGTGATTCATCTTTATATTCATCATACTGTGCAGTGTATGAATGTTCATTATTAATCCATGCATCATTAAATGTTGTAGATAGTTTTTGAAACGCAGGATCATCCTGTTTACCTTGAATTATAATATCAGTTTCCAAATTGTAATCATTCATATTTCTTCTAGTTAAATTGGATGAACCTAATATCATCGTTGCATCTTTATTTTCATGTTGTTCAAACAATAAATATTTAGAATGAAATTGTTCCCCATTGCTTAAAGCCCATTTCACTTTAATATTATTATTTGTTCGATTAATTAATTCACTAGCTACCGGTTTATTAGGCACGCCTGGTTTTTCTTTACCAAAAGCTTCCTTATTAATGTCTAAAATAATTTTAATATCTACATTTCTTTTAGATGCTTTTATCAGTTCTTTAACAACATCACGGTCAGATAAATAGAACATACCTATTGAAATACGGTCTTTGGATTGTACTTTCTTAATGTTACTAATGACCTTTTCTTTAATTTTACCTTCTGTAGCCAATTGTACAGTATAACGTGCATTATCTTTCCAACTATTATGATTGATTTTAAAATCTGATTCGTCATATTGAGCACCGCTCATATTTATAGCAGCAATCTCAGATTTTATGAGTGCCTTTTGAATCGGACCAGACACTCTTACACCGACATTTTGATGATAACCACTTGGATCGTGAGGATTGCTAGAAAGTATCATCCCATGATTTTCAGTAACAAGTGTTTTTCTGTGATTGGCTTTCATATTTAATAACTTTAAATAACTTCTAACAGTAACATTTGGTGCTTCTCCACTCAGAGGGTTAGGCAACTTACCTTTCTCACTATTACCAAACCATTGAAATAATGTGCGATATGCACCTGAATAAATAGGATTAGAATCTCTTAACTTACTTAAATTTGTGTAACGTACATCTATATTATGATTCTTTAAATCTTTTATATTATCAGGCGTGTATGAGCCATAAAATGTATTGATAGGGTCTGTTAATATTATGATTCTAACATTTGGATTCTCTTGTTTTTTCTGAATTAAAGAATCTGTAATCCGTTTTGATATTGGTGGATACTTTTTGTCTCCAGTTTGATAACCATTGAATAAAAACATATCCATTATAATAAAATCATTTGCTTCTTGAATGGTTTCATTGACTTTATCAAATATTTCGTGGTCGTAATGCATTTCATTTCCGGATTTATATGATAAATCAGTTAATAGTTCTACATCATCTGTTTTAGTCTCTGAACTTAATTTTGATACTCCATGAGGTAAGGGCTTAAATACGTTATAAATACTGACTGCTATAATCGTGAATATTATTATATATAAACTCCATAAAATATAATGTTTCTTAAATTTACTTCTTTTCTTTTTACTTTTTGTAGATTTTTTTCTTTGCTTTAAATTATTTTTACTCTTCACATTTGTTTTCTTTTTATTTGCCAAATTTATAACCCCCTCTCCTTATATTTTTATTATATCAAAATATAATTGACAGCGATGGATTACTTTGGTATTTTTATTAATATTGAATTTTTCAGAATTTTTAGAGAAAATACATAGGAGTGAAGTAAATTGACAGAAGCATTAAGACCTTTCCGTGCCGACCATGTTGGCAGTTTATTACGCACAGAACCTTTAAAAGAAGCTAGAGAGAAATATTTTGAAGGTAATCTATCTAAAGACGAATTAAAAAAAGTCGAAGATGAAGAAATAAATAAAATAGTCGAAAAACAATTAGAAGTCGGTTTAAAAAGTATCACTGATGGAGAATTTAGACGTGCTTATTGGCACTTTGACTTCTTAGAAAATTTAACAGGTATTGAAGATTATGAGCCTGAAATTGGACTGACTTTTAATGGTGTAGAAACTAAAAAGCACGACGTAAGAGTTGTCCAAAAAGTTGAATTTAATCCTAATCATCCACACTTTGAACATTTTGAATATTTACATAAGCAAGTTGACGGTAGAGCTGTAAGTAAAGTGTCTATTCCAAGTCCAAATCAATTATTTCACCCAAATATTTTAAACCACGATATTTATCCTGATATTCATGATTTTGCTAAAGATGTATCAGAAGCTTATCGTCAAACTATTTTAAAATTTTATGAACTAGGTTGTCGTTACTTACAAATTGATGATGTTTATTGGGCTGGATTAGCAGCAACAAAACAACTTATCAAGAATAGAGAGCGTACAGAAGATGAAAAAGCAGAAGCAATTAAATTAGCCGCTAAAGTAGTGAATGATTCATTGAGAGATCTACCAAATGACCTATTAATTACTACTCATATTTGTAGAGGGAATTATCAATCTTCATGGGCAATTAGTGGTGGATATGAGCCAATTGCAAAAGAGCTATTCACAGAAAAATTACAAGGTTTCTTCCTAGAATACGATGATAATCGTTCAGGAGACTTTGAACCTTTAAGACATTTTGATAGAGACGATGCTTATATCGTTCTAGGATTATTCACTTCTAAAACTGGTGAATTAGAAGATAAAGAGAATATACTAAATCGTCTTGATGAAGCGACAGAATATGTATCGAAAGACCAACTATGTTTAAGCCCACAATGTGGCTTTGCTTCAACTGAAGAAGGTAATATCTTAACAGAAGAAGCACAATGGAAAAAGTTAGCTTATATTGTTGAAACAGCAAAAGAAGTATACGGCGAACTATAATTACAACAATTAAAAATGTTTAACTATTTCATTTATATAATGCTCCTAACCCTTTATTTTAATTAAAGGATTAGGAGCATTTATTTTGAGTATGAGATTTATATTTCGCCTTTTTTGCTATTTTATTCAATGGATTCAAATGCATACTTTTTAATTGCTTCTTCGTGTTGGGGGTAATCTACTAACAATTCTTCTTGAGTAAACAATTCGAATTTTTCAAATTGAAAACCTGGTGAACACATACAGCCTACTAATGCAAAATCATTATCGCCTTCAACAGTTGATGCAAATATTGTATTTTTAGGTACAAGTGCTTGTAACACATCACCATCTTGAATGTTAGGCCCTACTTTTACTTGTTCATAAACGCCATTGGAATGAATCATGTGCACAGTTAATGTTTGTCCTGCATGATAGTACCACACTTCATCTGATTGAATACGATGAAAATGAGATATGTTATCTTTTTCTAATAAAAAATATATACTCGTATACATCGCATTTTGGTCATCCAAAGTATGACTAGATTTAATAATTTCTTTATAATAGCCACCTTCAGGATGAGGCTCTAAATTTAGCATATCAATCCATTGTTCTTGATTCATTTTTATCTCTCCATTTATAATTCAACGTTATGATAAACTTGTTGAACATCTTCTAAGTCTTCAATAGCATCTACTAATTTTTCAAACGTTTCTAAATCTTCTTCAGATAATGTTACTTCAGATTGTGCTAACCAAGATAATTCAGCAACTTCGAAGTCCTCTACACCATTATTTTTTAGTACAGTTTGGACTTGAGCAAATTGATCAGGTTCAGCATAAACAATTGTTAAATCTTCTTCTTCAATAACATCTCTAACGTCTAAATCTTCTTCCAATAATAATTCAAAAACTTCATCAGTAGATTTACCTTTAAATGCAAATACTGCTGTGTTATTAAACATGTATGCTACTGATCCAGAAACACCCATATTTCCACCATTTTTACCGAATGCAGCTCTAACGTCACTTACTGTACGGTTAACGTTGTTTGTTAATGCATCTACAATAAGCATTGAACCACTTGGACCAAAGCCTTCGTATCTTAATTCATCATAATTTTCTTCTGAACCGCCTTTTGCTTTTTCAATAGCTCTATCTACTATATGTTTAGGAACAGAATACGTTTTAGCTTTTTCCAATACGAATTTTAAATTTTGATTAGCCTCTGGGTCTGGCTCACCTGATCTGGCTGCCATGTATATTTCACGGCCGAATTTCGCGTATATTCTACTCGTATTTTTATCTTTTTGGGCTTTTTTTTCCTTAATATTATTCCATTTACGTCCCATAATTCCATCTCTCTTTCAAAGTGAGTTATTTTAACATTCTTATTATACAATATTGCGCTCATCTCGCAAAGTTTACCGTTTTATGTAAAAAAAGTGAGATTGAAAAATCTTGATAAAAGTAAACTTTTAATTTTGCCATATACTACCAATATAATAAAATAGACTGAGACATGTAATTTTGTCTCAGTCTATTTATTTAATCTCTCAAAATACTCGCTAATCTAAGTATATGCATGATGATGTTAAGTAAGTTTATAAATAAGTTAAATCCCATTTCTCTCGGTGAAAATTGACCTCTTTTCATTCGATTGAAATCGTACACTGTATATAATAAGAATAAACCAATTCCAATAACTGAAATAATTGTATGGAATATAGGATTATTTAAAAATATACCAATAAAACTAGCAATAACTAAAGCTACTAATGTAACAAATAAATATTTTGCTAATCCCGCGGCATTATCAATCATGAAGTAACCTAGCACACCAAAAGCAGCAAAGGCTCCTATAGCTAACGCGATATTACCATAAAATGCTTGAGTACCTAATGTTCCTAGGTAATACATAAACGATGTATAAGATAATATACCAATTAAAAATGCGAATAGATTTGATATTAATCCGCCAAATTTTCTAGATGATTTTGTAAATAAAGAAATCATTATCATAGCGAATAAGCCTATTGTTATAGGTAGATATAATGCTGGTGGCACAAACTGACCTAAATATGTACCAATTCCAAAAATTACCCAATAGTATAAAAAATACAACCAAGTTTTTCGAATTGATGAACCTCGTGATTCTATTTCTTGATATGTACCGTAGTTATGTTCATAACTCAATTTTTATCATTCCTTTTATAAAGTATTATCCATATTTTACATGTTAGACCTTAACATATCAAACGAGTTGATTGATTCAAATTTGTAATATTCAATCAACAACCATATATTACCATATTACATATATACCCCACCATCACAGTGACTATGCATATAAATATTTTTCAAAACAATATTTAATATTATTGTGTTTTTATTACAAGATGATTACATACAGTACACAGGTTTTTATTTTTGTTACTATTTATCTATCGAGGGATTTATATATTAGCTATTAGCTTTATGCTTTATAACATAATATCGAGATAACAAGGAGGATAAGCCTTTGAAAAAATTTGCATTCGCGGTAACAGCAGTTTCAGGTGTTGCAGCAATCGCCGCTCATAACGATGCTGAAGCTTCTACACAACACACTGTCAAAAATGGTGAGTCATTGTGGGCTATTGCAGATCAATATGGTGTGTCAGTAGATCAACTGAAATCAAGTAACAACATTTCAGGGAATATGATTTTTCCTGGACAAGTCATTACTGTAAACGGAAGTAGTTCAGCTGGAGGAAGTGGTTCACAAGAAACAGCAACTTCAGGTTCTACATACACAGTTAAAAATGGTGATTCTTTAGAAGTAATCGCCCAAAAACATGGTGTTTCAGTTGACCAACTTATGAAATCAAATAATTTACAAGGTTATATTATCTATCCTGGTCAAACTTTAAAAATTGCAGGTGGTAGTGGTAGTGATACAACTGCACCTTCTGACAATACACCACCTTCTCAAACAGGCGGTAACCAAACATTTAATGACCAAAACTTATACGACTGGGGACAATGCACATATTATGTCTTTGACCGCAGAGGTCAAGCTGGTAGTGCAATTAGCACATACTGGGGAGACGCAAAATATTGGGCTGGCGCTGCACAAGCAGACGGTTTCCGTGTAGATAATACACCAGCTGTTGGTTCAATTATGCAATCAAGTGCTGGTCAATATGGTCATGTTTCATATGTAGAATCTATTAATGCAGATGGTAGTCTACTTGTATCTGAAACAAATTACAATACACCACCGGGTGTAACAGACTATAGAACAATCCCTGCATCTGAAGTTTACAACTATTCTTATATTCATTAATATATTGAAAGAGGCTGGGGCATAAATACATGTCTCAGCCTCTTTTATTATAATGGCAGTAGCTGACTGGATTGAAAATGCGCTTATATCAAGCTTTTTCCAACCCTAGTCATCCTTGCCGGGGTGGGACTACGAAATCTATTTATTAAAATGAGATTTCTGTCCCATCCCTTTTTTAATTTAAATTAAAAAGCACACTTTCAAGTTACAATTGAAAGTGTGCTTTCCTATTTTTATACAAATAGTACGCAAATATGATAAATAATAAACGATAGTATTATTGATACTGGTAATGTAATAATCCATGTAATAATCATTCTCTGAGCTGTAGTCCATTTAACACCTTTAACGCGTTGAGAAGAACCTACACCTAAAATTGATGAAGATACAACATGTGTTGTTGATACTGGTAAATGAATAAACGTCGCACCAAAAATGACAAATGCTGATGATAAGTCTGCTGCAACACCATTTGCCGGACGAATTTTCATAATGTTACCACCAACAGTTTTAATGATTTTCCAACCACCTACTGCTGTTCCAAGTCCCATTGCGGTAGCACAACTTACTTTAACCCACAATTCTATATCAGTTGTAGATTGTAGATTAGCTGAAATAAGCGCCATAGTAATAATACCCATTGCTTTTTGAGCATCGTTTGTACCGTGTGAGAAAGCTTGTAAAGCTGCTGTACCAATTTGAATAAATCTAAAATTTCTATTTGTTCTTGTTAAGTTATTATTTTTAAATACAACTTTAAAAATGGAATACATCGTAAACCCGACAATAAAAGCAAGAATTGGAGAAGCAATTAATGCTAATATAATTTTAGAAAATCCTTGGTAATGTAATACGCCGAACCCTGCCGAACCGATTGCAGCTCCAGCGATAGATCCAATTAGAGCATGTGAAGACGAACTTGGAATACCAAAGTACCAAGTGATCAGATTCCATGCTATTGCTGAAAGCAATGCTGCTAAAATAACAATCGAACCATTTTCTAATTTGAATGGGTCAACGATATCTTTTGCAATTGTTTGGGCAACACCTGTCGCCATTAAAGCTCCGATAAAATTCATTACTGCTGCTAATAATATGGCATGTCTTGGTTTAAGTGCCTTTGTAGATACTGCTGTTGCGATAGCATTGGCTGTATCATGGAAACCATTAATAAAGTCAAAAAGTAACGCACATACAACAATAGCTACGGTAAGAATGAGTAAACTATCCATTTTTTAAACTCCTTAGCTATTTTTCATAATGATTTGTTCAAGTTTGTTTGCTACTAATTGACATTTATCTGCTACATCTTCTAATGATTCGTAAATATCTTTTATTTTTATTAATGTTACAGGGTCTGTTTCACTGTTGAAAATGTATTTAATAGATTGTCTTAAAATACCATCACAGTTAGTTTCATATTCTTTAATGTTGATTGAGTGAACGCGAATATGTGAGAATTTCTTCTCTGCTACAAGTGACACAGCAATTGCAATTTCTTTTACTGCTGCTTGAATGTTCTTAACGAATTCTGCCATGTAGTCATCAGAATAACTGATAGAGTACATTTCAAACATTGCTGATGTTTCTTCCATTTCATCTAAAACATCATCCAATGCATCACAAAGTTCAAGAATATCTTCTCTTTCAATTGGTGTGATGAAAGTTTGATTTAAATCTGTAATCATTTGGTGCATTAAATCATCACCATTTGATTCATAGGCTTTTATCTTATCTGAATAAGCTTTCAAATCGAAGTCAGAGTCAAAATCCATTTCTCCAAATTCAACAGATGCGCGGCTTAAATTCTCAGCTATAGCTTCTAGCTGTATACCAAACTTATCCTTTTTCTTATTAAACATTAATAATCCTCCCAAAATATACATCATAATTTACGTAATTACTCTTCCATTGTACTCTTTCAAATTGAATTAAACCACTATTTATTAATGTATTTTTAAATTTTTAAGTTCTTTGTAAACTTTCTGAAAATACAATGTTTACATTGATTTTTTATAACATAAAAAAAGACTAATGGCAAGCATTAGTCTTGAAAACCTTTATAACGCGCGTTGTATAACACGTTTAGAATGTATATAAGCAAGTACTCCAAAGAGAACATATATTAAAGAGTATAGTGACATAACAATTAATACTGGTGTGTAGAATGATTCTCCCATAAAGAACCAACCTGATTTAGCAGCAAAATAACCATGACACAAACCGATAATAAGTGGTAATGCAAAGTTAAAACTAATTTTCAATGCTATACCACGTGACATATCTCTTGAAGTATAACCAAGCTTTCTTAAAATCTTGTAATTTGAAGTTTCATCTTCAGTTTCATCAATTTGTTTAATATATATGATACAACCCGTTGATAGTAAGAAAGCTATCCCTAAGAATCCTAGCACGAATAACATTAAACCTAATGTGCTTTTAGAATTTTCATATATTTCATTGTAAGATAAAGCACCGCCATTTTCATCTTTTGCTACCTTAGCGAATATACTTTCAGCTTTTTTAATATCTTGTTTATTTTTTAAATTAATACCATATTGATCATTATAACTATCATTTTTAGCTTCATTCTTTTTCATTTCATTGAATGTATCATCTGAAACAACATTAACAGGACTATTAAATGAAACTATACTTGCTAAATATTTATCATTATTAATTGATTTAACTTTTAATTTTTTCGTTTCATTATTTACCTTATAAACAATTGGCTCTTTATCATCTACTGTTACAACTTTATCTAACATATCACTATAACCAACTATTGCAACTTCATCATTTTTTAAATTTATATCTTTAAAATCTGAAGCTTTTGCAACAACAGTCGGAGAATTAGATTGTTGACCTTCCATATCATTTCGAGCTTTAAATACTTTTGAATCATCTAACTTATAGAATGTCACATGGAAATCATGAACTTTATATGGAATACCTTCGTTCTTAAGTTCTTCTTTAAATTGTTTCGCTTTGTCTTCTTTAATGAAGATATAGTCATCTGGTGATGTATCACGAGCAGTTTCTGCTGCATTATAATATGAAATGTAACTTAAAGATAAGAGCCCTACTGCTAAAGCTGAAACAATTGCGATAATTGTAAGAGATAAAGCATTTGTTTTCATTTTATGCATAATAGATGAAGTTGATACAACATCTGTAACAGTTAACATTCCTCTTTTATACTTACGTATCGTATTGAATATTAAAGATATAGAACATCTAAATAGTAAGTAAGCACCTACTATTGTTAAGAAAAGTATAGTTAACATTCTTGTATATAAATCGATCATACCCTTAGAATTATCAAATAATACACTTGATAAATAATAACCACTAATAATCATAATGATACCTATTGCACCGAATATAAGCTCGTATAGTTTTATTTTTTTAATTTTAGTGTCCGTTGCATGATGTTCATTCATTAAAGTTAAAATTGTTTTTCGTTTAATGAAAATATAGTTTTGTATAGATATAATAATGTAAATAACAATCATTAATATTACAGTTTGTAAAAGTGCTTGTATACTAAAATCTAAATGTGCTTCTTGATTTACTCCAATTATTTTATAAAGTATCATAAGTAAAATTTTTGATGAGAAAAATCCTAAAATAGTACCTGAAATAACTGTAAGTGCAAATAACACTAGATTTTCTAAAGCGAATATTTTAAATACTTCACGTTTAGTCATACCTATTAATTGATATAATCCCATTTCTCTTGATCTTCTTTTTATAAATAATTGGTTTGCATATAATAAGAAAATCACAATAATAACAGTTAATAATGTTATACCAATTTTAATACCTGCGTCTGGCTTAACGCCAGATTGTAGGCCTTTTAAATCATCTGAATACTTTAAAGTTACAAATCCAAAGAATAACATGACGCTCATCGTAATTGAAAAAACATACATACTATAATGCTGGATACTACGTCGTAAGTTTTTAATGACGATTTGATTAAAGCTCATTTACGACACCACCTAACACACTTTGTGTTTTGATGATTTCTTTATAGAATGTTTCTCTATCATCGTCTCCTTTATAAAGTTCAGAATAAACTTTACCATCTTTTAAGAAAATAACACGATTAGAATAACTTGCAGCTACCGAATCATGTGTAACCATTACGATTGTTGCACCAGTTGTTTGATTAAGTTGATCCAACTTATTAAGTAAATCTGAAGCTGATTTAGAATCTAATGCACCTGTCGGTTCATCAGCAAATATTATAGATGGTTGTGCTATAAAAGCTCTTGCTGCAGAAGTTCTTTGCTTTTGACCACCTGAGATTTCATTAGGATATTTGTTTTGGATATCTAAAATACCTAATACTTTACTAACTTCTTCGTATCTTTTATATGCTTCTTTTTTAGAGATTTTTTGAATTGTTAATGGCAACATAATATTTTCTTGAACAGTTAACGTATTTAATAAATTGTACTCTTGGAAAATAAAACCTAATTCTTTTTTTCTAAAGTTCGACATCTGTCTGTTATTCATATTTTGTAGTTGATTACCATTGATTTCAATTTGTCCACTAGTTGCGTAATCGATAGAACTTAATACGTTAAGTAACGTTGTTTTACCAGAACCAGAAGGTCCCATTATGCTAATAAATTCGCCTTTTTCTACTGACATATCTATTTGTTTTAAAACTTCTTGTTGATTATTTTTAGAACCATAAACTTTTACTAGTTGTTCGGTTTTTAATATGCTCATTTTCAAAACTCCTTTAAATTTGTTTATGGTTTAATATTAATCGTTTACCGCTTCTAAATCCTTCGATTCATGATACAATTTGAACTTGCAAAGTGACATTATTGTCACTTTGCAAGTTCAATTGTTGTAAACATATTCGGATTAGGGAAAATGAGAAGGACTTTTGTACCTTCGCCGTATGTTGATTTGACATTCACTTTTATACTTAGTCCTTCAGCTATTTCTTTCACAAGATATAATCCCATGCCCGTCGCAGTTGATTCCCTTTGATTCGTTGTAGAAGTAAAACCTCTTTCAAAAATTCTTGGTAAATCTCTTGCTTTTATACCTCTACCTTTATCTTCTATTACTAAATAAGTTTGACCGTGTTGTTCTCCAGATTTAATCAATATATCACTATTTTCAGTGTATTTTAAAGCATTACTTATAATTTGTCTCAAGATGGTACGGCACCATTTTTCGTCAGTATAGACTTCTGTATTATCTATTTTTATATCGTAACCGACACCTTTGGCAATGCTTATATTTCTACCATGCTGAATTTCTTTTATGACCATATTTTTCAGATTAAAGTGTCCAAAGTAAAAGTCATTAGATTTAGAAGTTAATCTTCTAATGTATAATTGTTGATCGAGTAAGTAATCGATACGACTCCACTCATACAATAAATCTTGCTTTAACTTTGTGTCTTCTATTTGATCTAACAATAATTTCATAGCAGTGATAGGTGTCTTCACTTCATGAATCCATTCTAATAAATCATTTTTAGTTTGCTTAAGTTCTTTATTCTGTTTATGAATAGTTGAACGACTCGTTTCTTCATAATCTTCAATATAGTTAAATATAATTTTTTCATAAGCAGAATGTTGTAAGTCTTTATGTTCCATTTCTTTTAGAGACATATTCGACTTTAAAGCATGATAAAACCTTGTTTCTCTTGAATAGATTAATAACAAAAAGATAACAAATAAAATAAGATTAACGCATATTAAATATTGAGCACTTTTTACAGATATCGCTACATCAAGCCAAGAAGTGATGAGAATCACAATTTGCATAGCTATAAAAAATATTATCCACGGCCATCTTTCTTTTAAAAACTGTCTAAGCATCCTATCCCTCCGGCTCGTGGGCAATATAACCCTTGCCTACTTTTGTTTCAATTAAATCATTTAAACCAATGTCCGTTAATTTTTTTCTTAGTCTATTAACATTTACTGTTAAAGTATTATCACTAACAAATTGCTCATCATCCCACAATGCGGTAATAATTGTATCTCTTGTTACGATTTCATTTTTATGATTAAGTAAAATTTCTAATATAAACATTTCATTTTTAGTAAGTGATATTTCAATATCATTTTTTTCTATAACATGCTTACCATAATCTACACGAGCTTTATTCCATAATTTCACACGAGGTTCTTCTTTATTATACTGATAGACCCTTCTATATATTGCCTGTAATTTCGCAACGAGTACTTCTGTGTGGAATGGCTTTTGTATAAAATCATCTGCACCTAGTTCCATACTCATGACTTGGTCCATAGGATGGTCTCTAGAAGATAAAAATATTATCGGCACATTAGATTGTTGCCTAATCATCCGACACCAGTAAAATCCATCATATTTAGGTAATTGAATATCAATAATAACCATTTCTGGTTCTATTTTTTGATACTCTTCAAATACTAAACTGAAATCATTAATACCATGAACAGACCAACCCCATTTCTCAAGTTGAGTTTGCATCGCTTTAAATAGTGTTTCATCATCTTCTATAATTAATAATTCCATTCTATCCCTCTACTTAGTATATTTTTTTGATTCTCCTGCCTCTGAACGTAATTGAAAATCTTTAATTCTACAATCAATCTCAAATCCTTTTAATGTAACATTATGAATAGGTGCTTGAGATAAATAATAAATCCCCCAAGGAATTCTAGGTATATAATTAAATAAATGAACCATAAATTCATTCGTTTCTTTAAAACGTCTAAATTCTAAAATGCCATTATCTTCGTACATATTTACAGCTAGTGTGCCGCCTACTACTTTAAATTGTATTATATCATCACCAATATCATGACGTTCTCTTTGTAATTGTAATAATGGTTTATTACTATGCTTAAAATAAATATAATAAGTATCTTTGTAATGTTTAATCCTTACAAGCGTGCCACTTGTTTCTTCTAACCATTCAAAATAGTATTCCATACCTTGTTCTAGATTCCATGAATACGGTAATGGCATACGATGTACACTTCTAACATCATCATATTTCGACCTTTGCAATTCAATAGAAACAGCAGGTCGTTTAATAGATTGTTCTGTTTCGATAACTTCTGTGCCGTATGATTTTAAAGTTTGAATTGTTTCTTGATCAAAAGGAGAGCCTGTAATATATATGATTTGTTTAACATTATTTGCTTTACATGCTCTTGCCATATTATCGCTAGCTATAATGTTTAAATTTCTTGCATTACTTTGAGTTAATTTTGCAGATTTTTTATTTGGATCTAAATAATATATTGCAATATCTATATCTTTTAATGCTTCTATCATATCTTTCAAAACAAAAATATCGCATTTTCTCCATAACACATCTTCTTCAGTCATATCTTCTTCATATTTTGTAATAGCATATAAATTGCCTATATCTTTTAAAGTATGAATTAAATGTTTACCTATATATCCTGAAGCACCAGAGATTAATACATTCGGTTTCATGTTGAAACACTCCTTTATTAACGGTCTTTACACATATGTTATACTGATTATAACTTTAAACTTTAATTACCCTAAATATAACACTGATTATAAATAATAAATAGAAATAGGAGATATTTTATGGAGGAAATCATTCGAGAAATTAGAATAAATGACGTTGAAAATTTCAACAAATTATTAGATAGCGTTATTAACCAGTCAGAATATCTTTTGTTCAATCCTGGTGAACATCAAATTTCTATACAAAACCAAACATTATTTTTAGAAGAGATGATTACTACAAGTAATTCTACTATAATCGTTGCTGAACTAAATGATGTCTTAATCGGTTATGTTACTATTCAAGGCGGTCGTACACATAGAAACCAACATTCTGCAAAATTAGCAATGGGTCTATTACCAACATTTAGAAATAAAGGAATCGGCTATAAATTACTACAAAAATCTGAGTCTTGGGCGATAGAAAGACAGCTCCATCGATTAGAGCTAACAGTTGTTACAGAAAATGAACCCGCCTACCGCTTATATGAGAAGTTTGGTTTTAAAAATGAAGGTAGAAAAAAAGATACTTTGTATTTTAATGAAAAATATTATGATGAATTTGTAATGGCTAAACTTTTATAAAATCATCCACCTATATAAAACTAACAGGCTAAGACAAATAATTGTCTTAGCCTGTTAGTTTTTATTTATCTTTTTTTACTACAGTTTCAGATTCACGCTTTGTATTATTTTCATATGGTGACTTATTAGTGTTCGCACCTAAGAACATCATTACATTATTATAATTTTTCTTAGCTTCTTTTAAGTTCATATGAAATTGATATTGGTGACGTAATCCGTGTGTACCATCAAAGAATGTTGTTGTTGTTTGAACATTATATTTTTTTAGTACATCGTTAAATTCTCTATTTTGTGGGTCAAATGGATCTGCATCCCCTACTGTTAAAAATGTAGGAGGATAATTATCTGTAATCTGTTCAACTGTAGATAATTGATTAATTTGAGAAAAGTTTCTTTCCCATTCTTCAGAGCCTGTGTAACTTGTCATAAATAAATCAATTCTAGGAAATTCCGTACTTCTAACAGTTTGCATATTATATAAACCACCGAATAATATAACACCTTTAAGGTATTTACGTTTAACTGTTGGTTTCATTTCCATTTGTTGTCGTAATTTTGGATTTGTTTGTAGTGCAACATATTGACTTGCAATCTGTGCACCGGCTGAGTCTCCACCATATACGATTTGTCTATGATCAATGTTAAATTTGTTTCTATTTTTGAGTGTATATTTTGTAGCTTGATCTAATTGTTGTATAGGCGTTGGGTATCTAGAAGCTGGTGCTAACGCGTAATTAACATTCACAATAATATATCCTTGCTCTGCAATTTGCGCTAAGTAAGGATTTTTATGCCTTTTATCGCCAGCTATAAATCCGCCCCCATGCGTCCAAAAAATAACAGGTAATTTTTCACCTTTTTTAATATTGGATGGTGTTATTATATCCATTTGGCTATTTGGAGCTTCGTGCCCATATGCCACATCGCGTGAAAGTTGAACTTTTTTGTTATTAAGTAGCAACTGGTTTGCCTTTTGAGCTTGCAACTGCATTTCACGTTGTTTATGTTCTTGATATTTGTTATAGATATAGAAACCGCTTATAACAACGATGATCACCACTATTAAAATAAACAATCGTCGTTTCTTTCTTTTCATATGTTCACTTCCTCATGTAAGAAGATAGTTTAACATATACAATAATTTTATGCGATATGTTTTTTGTTGTCTTTTTTCCTTAAAATATACTTAAATAATATAGCCGCACAGATAACTAAACCTATAACACCCATAGCTGGATATAATTTATCGATAAGTGATGAGAACCCAACAAAACTAAGTCCATAAGCTGCTACCATTGCTATAGTAAGTAATACAATATATTGTTTAGAAAAAGGCACTGTAAATCTAGCAGTAAATGAATACATTAGCCCTAATATTGTGTTATACATTACCATTAACATGATAATCGATAATGCTAAACCAACTATTGGAGAAATCGTTCTAGCTAAGGCTAAAGTTGGTATTTCTACTCCGATGATGTTTGGGTATTCTGATAGTAAACCTGAATTGATTAAACCTAATAATACTAAATAAATAACACCGCCGATAATTCCACCTAAACCTGAAATATGTCGTTTATCAGCATCGCCACCTATAGCGACTAAAGTACTAAATCCTACTGAAAATGCTAAACCACCGTAAATAAATCCTTGTAAAATCCCCCATAATAAACTTGGTTGTTTTACAGTTGAATTTATATCACTAATGCTTACATGACCATTCACAAAGAAATAGCCTGCAATAATTAGAATGACAATGATTAAGAATGGTGTTACGACACCCAAAGCTTTAACTATTTTATCAAAATCTAATAATAATGTTATATATATAACAATACACATTATTAACGCCCCCAACCAAGTTGGGACACTGAAACTTTCTTCAAATGCAGAGCCTGCGCCAGCAATCATCGTGACGGATATACCAAATAAGAAAAAGATTAATACATAATCAATCACGACACCGAATTTTCCGAATAAGTAATTAATAGTTGAGCTATGGTCATCAGCATCTAACGCCGTACCAATTTTCGCGACTTGTCTACCAAAGAAGGCCAACATAATCCCTGAAATAATAACGCCTATGTATCCATATAAGCCATAATGAGTGAAGAATTTCATCACTTCTTGACCAGTAGAAAATCCTGCACCTACCACGACTCCGACATAGGCAAAACCAATTTTAGTTGCTTCTTTTACATTTGACACAAATGTTCCTCCTCATTTAATTGAATCAACATATAATCTTATACCCACTGTTTTTAAAAATATTCATTAAGATTAAGAAAACCTCTTACTTAAGTAAGAGGTTTTATATTTTTACATTTATTGTTCACTTTTACTTTCTAAAGTTTTGCTATAGTTAGCTCTCGTAACTGTGAAACCAACAATTACAACTAAAGCTAATAATACAATAGCGAACCAATAAGACTGATGTAATCCAATAGTCATCGCTTGGTTTACATCTTCTGTTGTAGGGTTTTTAATGCCTTCTAAAGCTGCAGTTTGTCCACCGTTCATAATACTCACAAATACTGCAATACCTAATGCTCCACCTATTGGTTGAAGCATATTAGATACAGCTGTTCCGTGTGGATACATTTCTTTAGGTAACGCATTTAAAGCATTAGTATTAGCAGGCATAAGTACAGCTGATATACTGACCATCAATATAATATAAACAAGTACAAATACCCATACCGATATACCTGGATGAATGTTTGCGTAAAAAATAGACACACCTAATAATAAAAGTAATCCCGGTACAACTAGTTTTCTTGGCCCAACTTTATCAAAAATAGCTCCCATAAACGGTGAAAGGAAACCATTTAATAATGCACCAGGTAATAGAATGAGACCAGCTACTTTTGCACTAAAGCCCATTGGACCTTGTAGATACATAGGCATTACAATTTCCGAAGCAAACATCGTCATAATAACAGCAACGAATATGATAACACCTTTAGTATAATTATGATATTTAAATACTCTTAAATCCAATACTGGCTCTTCAAGTTTAAATTGTCTTAAAACAAATAAAACGATTGAAATTGCGCCCACGATCAATGTAATGTAGATGGCTGGATTCGTAAAACCACCTTCAATTGAACTAACTGATGAAACGCTGTATATGATACCAGCAATACCTACTGTAGACATTACAATTGATGCAATATCGACTTTTGGTTTTGTAACCTCTCCTACATTTTGTAAATATTTATAAGCAAATATAAATGTAAATAACATAAATGGAAGAACAATTAAAAATAACCATCTCCAACCTAGGTAATCAACGATAACTCCCGATAACGTTGGGCCTAATGCTGGAGCAAACATTATAACTAAACCAAATTGACCCATAATCTTCCCGCGTTCACTTTCTTTATAAAGCATCAGCATGGCGTTCATAACAGTAGGTATCATAAGTCCCGTACCTGCAGCTTGAACCATTCTTCCGACTAATAACATTGGGAAATTCAATGCCAATCCCGCAATTAATGTTCCAATTGAGAATATAACAACTAACCCTAAAAATAGTTTTCTTGTGGGGAACCACTGGTTAACGATTGCTGATAACGGCGTTAACACACCCATTACCAACATGAAACCAGTTGCCATCCATTGCACAGTTGGTGCATCTACATTAAATACAGACATTAGCTCTTTTAATGCTATATTCAAAAGTGTTTCATTTAAAATCATAAAAAATGTTCCCACTAGGAACACTATCATTATGATTCTTCTCTTAAATTTATTATCCATGTCTTTCTCCTAATTTTTATTTTTTTAACTTTCCTATGATGCCATAAAAAATAAACCTAGTCAATTGACTAGGTTTAAGCGTTATTGAATTTAGACAGTTGAGAAAAATCAACTACAACTTGATCCATACGCTTAGCAGTTTCTTTCATTATGTTTCTTGCTACTTTATTTTCTGGATCTAATTTTAAAATTTGTTTACTTAAGTCAAAAGCTTGTTTATCAGTCAGCAAAGGTTCAGGAATAGCATGTAATAAAAGCATCTGTAACAAACTCTTCACTTCCTTATGTTCTGTAAGAATCATAGAACGCTCTGCGTGATAATAAGCTGTATGGAAAGCACCTTCATGATCACTATATGGATATACATGTAGAAGAAATGCTAAATCGTGTAATTCATTCGTTTCTTCTCTTTTTATGCAATCGAGTATAAAAGTATAAAACATTGTACTTTCATCTTCATGAGCTGCTGAAATAAAGTGTTCTTCAAATTCTAAGAAATCCACTTCGGACATCAATCTATATGCAGTATCAAATTCGCCACTTAATATATGACCTTTAATCAAATCTTTCATTCAATGTCCTCCTTCTCTCTATGCAACATCTATCGAAGTTAACTCTCAATTTTATGGTTAAAAATATTATAACACGTTTTTATTATAAATACTTTCAAAAACTGGTATATTTTAAATTTTAAAATAAATATGATGGTGATATTTGCATCTATGATTAAATCTTGCAGAACAGTGCGGACATACCTCACTTAACATATAATCATTAATGGACATTGTTTGATTACAGACACCGCATAAAATTGCTTGTTCATCAAATTCATCTTTTTCCCATCTTATTATTTCATGATTTTCATTTTCATTATGACATTTATAACATGGATAAAACTTATTACAGCATTTAAATTTTATTGCTATGATATCAAGTGGCGTATGGTAATGTGTACATCTCGACTCATCGTCAACAGTTAAACCGTGTATGTTAACCATGTGTACCTCCTCAATTTATAATATTTAAAACTTCTCATAATAAAGTATACTTTGTCAATTTTATACGCTTTGACTTTTAATGTTTTATGTTATATATTTATATATGAACACATATTCATATGAAAAGGAGTACACTATGACACAATCTAATTTATTAGATGAAGAAACATTATTATTAGTTTCTCAAACATTTAAAGCATTGAGCGATCCAACTCGCGTAAAAATATTGCATTTACTATGTACTGGTCGTCATTCTGTAGGCTGTATAGCAGAAACACTTTCTTTAAGTCAGTCTTCTGTTTCTCACCAACTTAGATTTTTAAAAAATTTAAGACTGGTTAAATTCGATCGCGAAGGAAAAAGTATTTATTATTCTATAGATGATGACCATGTGATTTTACTGCTAAAGCAAGCTATAGAGCATGCTAAACATTAAATATATTTGGGGGTAAAATTTATGTCACACGATCATCACCACGATCATGCACATAACCATGTGCATACTAATAACAAAAAAATATTGCTCATTTCGTTTATTATTATTGGTTTATTTATGATAGTAGAGGTAATTGGTGGTTATATTACAAATAGTTTAGCTCTGTTATCAGATGCTGGTCATATGTTAAGTGATGCTATTTCACTATTTATAGCACTTATGGCGTTTAAATTTGGCGAACGCGTTGCAAATCATAAGAAAACTTACGGGTATCGCAGGTTTGAAATACTAGCTGCATTAATTAATGGTGTACTTTTAATCGCCATTAGTTTATATATTTTTTACGAAGCTTTTGAAAGATTTTTCAATCCTCCTGAAGTGGCATCAACTGGGATGCTTATAATCAGTACAATAGGTTTAATAGTGAACTTATTCATAGCTTGGTTAATGTTTAAAGGCTCTGACACGAAAGATAATTTAAATATGAGAGGCGCTTTTATACATGTACTCGGTGATTTATTAGGGTCTGTCGGTGCAATTGCAGCAGCTTTAATTATGATTATATTTGGTTGGAGATTAGCCGATCCAATCGCAAGTGTTATTGTGGCACTTCTTATTATTAAGAGTGGCTATGGGGTTACAAAATCAGCACTCAACGTGTTAATGGAAGGTACGCCGCCAAACATCGATGTTAACGAAATAACCGAAACTATTAAATCACATCCTGACATTATAGATATACATGATTTACACATCTGGTCAATAACAAGTGACTTAACAGCTTTAAGTTGTCATGCTGTTGTAGATAGCCAAAAAACTGTCTCAGAATGTGACAATATAATAGAAGAAATCAATCACAAATTAAGTCATAAATCTATTCATCATGCGACAATACAGTTAGAAACACCAAATCATCAACATGACGATTCATTATTATGTTGTATGGAAACAACTGAACATGTGCATTAAATTAAATATTATAAAGCCTTCCCTTTAAGTATCTACTTTAAAAGGAAGGCTTTTTATTTAAATAAATGATTCAAATATCAATTCTTTTCCTGGAACGTTCTTTTCTTCGAAGCCATCTAAAAATGCTTGGTTATCATATGGTACTTTAATACGTTCAACATTTATTGCACCATCTTTAACTTCAACGATACCATACACGGCGTAAGCACCGTTGTTAAGGCCTACTGAACCAGGGTTAAAATAAATCGTCTCAATATCATCAAAATGGTGTAACACATGATTGTGTCCAAATGTAACAAAGTCTGCATCTATACCATTAAATAAGCCATGAACATGTTCTAAAGATGGTTCAACGATTGGTTGAAACGGATCTTCACTTATATGCTTATCCATATCTTCTTCTAATATACGATAATGGGTAAAGTAAAAATTCAGTCCATCTATTTCTTTTGTGATTTCTCGGTCTAATTGATCTAAAAAAGTATAAAATTTAGAATCAAGATGTTCTACTATCCATTGATGGTGTTCGTAAAATTTATTTTTAAGACTTTCAGGATATGTTTCATTATGAGCTACTGCCATAATTGCTTCATCATGATTTCCAGCAATATTGGTCATATCCTTGCGATTTGTAACAAGGTCCAATACTTCATTCGTCTTATGACCAACTCCGATATTATCACCTAAATTATAAATGTGTTCTATATCAGAACGACTATCTATATCCTTTATTACCGCTTCTAAAGCATCATAATTACCATGTATATCTGTTAAAATAGCAAATTTAACCATAATACATCTCCTTAAATCACACTATTATTGTTGATTCACTGCTTCTGTTATATCTATATTTCCAGTAACAACTTGGAATTCTTTTCCGATTGTACCATCGTTATTTAAAACAGCTTGTATAACTGAAGCAACGTCTTGGCGAGGGACTTCTCCACGTTCAACTTCTCCTGCTATTTCAACTTTTCCAGTGCCCTCATTATTAGTTAATAAGCCAGGATGTACAATTGTATAAGGTAGTTCAGATCTTCTTAAATGATCATCTGCATAATGTTTTGCGATTGTATAAGGTTTTAAATCGCCTTCGAATGCTGAACGTCTTGTATCAAATGATGAAACGAGAACGAAGTGTTCAATATTAGCTCGTTTACTTGCTTCTATTGATTTCACAGCACCATCTAAATCAATAATAATTGTTTGGTCAGCACCAGTGTGTCCACCAGAACCAGCAGTGAAAACAACTTTATCTGCATCTTTAATTTTTTCAGCAATATCATCAATATCGTCATACTCTAAATCAAGAGAAGCTGTTTTAGCGCCTATTTCTTCAAAATAGCTAGCTTGGCTCGTTTTTCTTATTCCTGCTGTTACTTGATTACCTTCTTCTACTAAATCTTTTACAAGTAATCTACCGATTTGTCCATTTGCACCTATAACGAATATATTCATATAAAACACTCCTTATATTTTTTCATGGATAAATTGATAATTATGCAATCTATCCGATGTAATAACTCTTTTTGTTACTTCATATGGTTTCTCATAGTTCATATCTGATACAACTATATTACCATTTGAGTGTACTTCTTTTACAATTGCTACATGACCTAAATCACCATAATCTGTTTGCAGTATAGAACCTTTTGCTGGCTTACCATTCACTTTAAAGCCATCTTTTTTAGCCCTTTCCGCCCAGTGTTTAGCATCTCCCCACGAAGTTGGGATTCTTTTATCTATTTTTAAGCGTTCTTCAAATACATAAAAAGTACATTGTCCTTCTTGATAGAAATTACCTAGTGAACGGTCATCAGTTTTATCTTTTTGTTTAATTTGTTCTGTTCGTGATGCTATTTCTTTTTGTCGCATTTCTTTTTGAATATTATCAACATATTGGGTTACAAAGTTGAAGCCACCTTGTTGCTTGAATAAGATAAGCATCGTAATGATTATAACCCAAGTAACGATAAACATCGTGAAACGAAATAACTTCTTCATAGCTCACTCCTAAATTTAATCTACCCTCAATATATGAGTAATTTAATATGATATCAAACAAACTGCTTATTATGATAATTATATTAACTTTATCTTCATCCATATTTTTGACAATATTATGACATTTATAAAACTTTTTATGTTACGCTATTGATATAAAATAGAATACGGAGTGATCAATATGTTTGAATTTCATTTAGATTATTGGCGAAATGGTCGAGGACTTCATTTAAAGACAGTTCTCCTTTCAATATTAACGTCAATTGTTCTTGGTATCATCATGTTAGTGCCAGGTGTTATATTTTTAATAGGTGCCATTAGCATGATATCTTCTCAAGATTTCTCTGGCGAGCCTTCAGGCGGAGGTATCGTAGCCTTTTTAATATCTATGGTAATAGGTTTTATCGTTAGTTTATTATTATATGTTTTTGTCTTAATACCTATGACTTATGGGTTCTTAAAATATTATAAAGATACAGACTTAGGACGTGCGCCAAGATTTTCTGATTTGTTATTATTCTTCAAGAAAGGTAAATACGTAAAGACACTTAAACTAACTGCAATTATGTTTGTCATTTCTGTTGCATTAGCAATTGTATTATATATCGTTGTGTTTATTGTAGAATTGATATTTATCGCGATATTTGGTACTTCAGCTGCGTTTATAAACGAAAATAACTTTGGTGCTATGTCAGTATCATTCTTAATTATTATGTTACTTATGATGTTAATCATCTTTGCGCTTTACATACCAATTTATTATGTTGTCATTTTCTTAGTTAATACGGTTCTTGTACATATTGACCAACAATCACTGCCAACACTAAATAAATTATCTATAGGTTGGAACATTACAAGTAAAGGTCCTAAAAGTGCGTGGAAATTACTATTTAGTAATGTATTATATTTCATTGTTGCTTATATCATACTCGCTATAATCGCAGTTATTACCGCGCTTATAATATCATTACTTCCTGACGTACTAAAAATATTACTTGGCATCTTCGCTTATATTTTCGCATTTGTTTATTTAATAGCTATGAGTTATATCATGTACGGAAGTGCAATGAACTTCTATCATAAAAATAAAAATGCACTATACCCACAAAATGATCAACCTGATGAATAAATGATTAATAAAAAACTGAGAATCAAACCTTTAATTTGGTGATTCTCAGTTTTTTTCATTATTTTATTAAAGAAATTAAACCGTATAAAGTCTGGTATTCATAGTCAGGTTCAACATCGATATGTTCAAACTCCGTCAAATATCTATTAATCCATGCTGTCTTATATCCAAAATTCTGGGCACCAATAATATCCCATTTATTAGAAGAAACAAATAAAATATCTTCTTTGTTTAAATCTAATTTTTCATATAAATATTTATAACTGTTTGAATCTGGCTTATAAAGTCCTATTTCTTCTAAAGCTACAATATGTTTAAATTTATCTTCTATATATGCATGTTCTAAAACAGTTAATACCATCTCTTCATTTCCATTGCTAAATACAATCTTATCTATATTCTCTAACTGATTTAAAACTTGTTCAGTTTCAGGAAAAGCTTCTAGCTTATTATATTCGTTTACACATTCAGATACATCTTCTGAATCGTAATCATATTCATTTCTATCTAATACATACTCAAGTGAGTCTTTTACTACGAGACTGAAAGGTTTATATTGATTTACTAATTGTCTTACGTGAATATATTCAATTAACTTTTGTCGCCAAGCTTTTGCGATTTTTTCTCCGTTGCCCGGAAATAACTTCTCACACTTATTTTTAACACTATCGATATCAAATAATGTTCCATATATATCAAATACTATCGCTTTAATCATAGTATCACTCCTTCAAACGAGTACTATTATTAATATATCCGAACATTATTATTTCAATCGTTCCAAATAAATTGTGCACTACTTACATCTACGTAAATTACACGGCTAAAATATGACTTCTAACCAAAATAATTCTCCTAACCCGTTATTTTTAAACTAACAGATTAGGAGAATTATTTTTGTATGAGATTCTTATGTTTTATTCAGATAAAAATTTAAGTTTTAAAAATTCTGCTGCACCATTTTCGAGGTTAGATAATTGTGTTACTTCTTTACCTAGTAGCTTAATATGATCTGGTGCATTTTTCATTACGATAGGATTATCTACATGTTCTAACATTTGTCTGTCATTATCACTATCACCAATAGCATAAGTTATAGCATCTTCTTCTATTTCGAAATGCGTTAAAACTTTTTGAATAGCTGTCGCTTTATTAACGCCTTTAGGCATTGTTTCTAAATTACAAGGTGTTGAATTTGATATTGATATATTTAAAGTTTCTTTTAAAGGTTCAACTATTTTTTCCCATCTATCGATATCAGTGTGAAACTTTTTGAAGAAATAGATTTTAGAATAGGCATCATTTGGTATTTCATCTACCCAAGTGATTTTATCTTTCATTGCTTCTAATCTCGATTTCCATTCATTAATTTCTACATCTGCATCATCTGACTGCTCAAGTTCTGAAACTAATAATGCTTTATCACGATTTAAAGCTATTCTATCTTTATGATAAGGGAATAACTCATAATATATTTGGTGTTCTTCAGCTAAATCAATTAATTTATGTACTGTATCCATTTCTAACTGATATTTAAATATTTCTTCACCATCAATATAACCAACTGCTCCATTTGAAGATAAAATACCATCTACTTCAAAATCATCTGGCACAAGATAGTGTATCTCGTCATATGCGCGACCGGTTGCTAGAAAGACTTTCACACCTTTATTACGTACCTCTTTAATAATTTGAGTTGTGTAATTTGTTACTCTATTATCTTCATTTAAAATCGTACCGTCCATGTCTAAAAAAACTACTTGCGTTGTCATGTATAATCCTCCAAAGTTTATTTCCATTATTATTATTTCACGGAAGATTTATTTAATCAATTTTTTAGACTTTAGATAAAATTGGACGTCCACTTTTAAAAGTTACATCTACTTCTATATTGAATAAATCACTCATAGTTTCTGAATTAACAACTGATTCAATGCCCCCTGAAGCAAATACTTGTCCTTCTTTCAGCAACAATATATGTTTGAACACTGGCAATACCTCTTCTAAATGATGCGTTACATAAATCATTGTCGGACCATTTTTATCTTGACCGATATTCCCAATTCTTTCTAATAAATCCTCTCTTGCAACAAAATCTAAGCCATTAGTCGGTTCGTCTAAAATAAGTAACCTAGGTTCTGACATTAAAGCTCTACCAATTAACACACGTGTTTGTTCACCTTGAGATAATGTACTAAATCTTCTATTTATATATGGTGTAATACCTAGCATCGCACAAATTTCTTCAGCTTTATTTCTAATCTCATCTGTAGGATCCTCGTATACACCAATTGAAGCATACGCTCCGCTAATAACAGTTGTAAAAGCATTATCTTCTTGACGCATTTTTTTAAATAACGATTGTGAGACGTAACCGATTTGCTTTCGAATATTATCCGCTGAGTAACCTGGTTTGCCTTGTTTCATATCTAATATTTCAAATTCACCAGACGATGGCGCTGTATAAGCATTTATAATATCTAATATAGTAGATTTACCTGCTCCATTTAAACCGTACAACACCCAATGATCCCCATCGTTTATTTCCCAAGAAATATCTTTTAATATGTAATTACCTTCACGTATCCAGTTGATATTTTTTAAATCAAGTAACATTTTGTCATCCCCTCAAAGTTTTCATAATATTCACTCATTGTACATGAAATTACTTTGATGTTAAAGACCGGGATTCTAACAAGACTCTCATAAAAGAAGGAGTCTAAAACATAAATAACTGTCTCAGACTCCTTGATTATAATTTTCTATTTTAATTCTAATTCTAACCGAACCATATCTTTGCACTGTATGCCATTCTCATAAATGGGCTCATCATAATATTTTATAAAGTAATCAATATCAATGGACTTCATTCTAAAGCCTGCTTGTTGATATAGCTTTAATTGCCCAATCCCTGAATTACCAGTACCAACAGTAACAGTGTGACAATCTAAATTTTTAGCTACTTCAATAATATAATTTATTAACTGTTTACCTATACCTTGATGTTGATAATGTGCATCCACAGCTAAGTTTACAAGTTCAAATGTATTTGGCCTCGTTAATAATCCAACTACAATACCTACTGGTTGTCCTTCTTTAACAAATGCAAATACTTCTCCACGTGAAGTATAATCATTTATTGCTTTTTGATTATCATCTGCTAATGAAAGCAACTCATAATGCTTATCAGTTAACAATTTGCATGTTTGGATCATCACATTCACCTACAGCTTTTATTTAGTAGAAGTTTTTTTCCTTTTTATAAACCAAATTATAAAAATTACCGCACTTACTGCAATAACTGCGTACATAATATTTGAATAAACATCCATATAATTTACAATTTGGTGCCAATTATTTCCTACTTTTGCTCCGACTAGAACAAGTACTAAGTTCCAAATTAATGTACCTAACGTCGTTAACACTAAAAACAGCCATTGATTCATACCACTCATACCGGCTGGGATTGATATTAAACTTCTAATAAGTGGAATAAACCTACAGAAAAATACTGTCCAAGGTCCATATTTATCAAACCAAGCATCAGCTTTTCTAACATCTTCTTTTGTTAATCTTAAATACTTTCCCCATTTTTCAATGATTCGTTCAAGACGTTCAACGTTGAGAATACGACCAATCCAATATAATATGACAGCTCCACCTACAGAACCAATCGTCGATGCTACGACCACACCGAATATAGATAATTCGGATTTAGTCGTCATAAACCCTCCAAAGGTCAAAATGACTTCAGATGGTATAGGTGGAAATACATTCTCAACTAATATTAATAAGGCTATACCAAAATAGCCAAACTGTTCCATTACACTTGTTATCCAACTCTCCATTAATAGACTCCTTTAAGTTGTTTTCAATAATTTATTACCGTATTACATAAAACATAAACCATAAATTCAAAAAATTAAAAATAAAAGTTAAACTCCATTATATAACATTACAAGTGTGTTAGTGTCGGACTTTAGTATGAACATTTAATTAACGATTGTTATTTAAAATTTTCAGATTAATTAGAAATATTCAATAATTTACTTTATACTCTTATTATAACATTTTAAAGGAGAGTGATGAATTTGGGTTGGTATGCAACTTACTTTATAGTTTATTTCATATTTATGCTTGCAATAGCATATTATTATTTCAAAAAAATCAAAACTTATGAGGATTACTTAATCGGTGGTTGGAACACTGGGTTTTGGCAAATTACGGGGACAATTATAAGTACTTTTTGTGGAGCCGCAGTATTCATCGGTTGGGTAGGACTCGGTTTTACAGTTGGGTTATCAGGTTATTGGAAATTCGCTTTTGTAGCGATTTTATTTTCATTAATATTAATCTTAGGATTTGCCAGGCCACTTAGAAGGCAAAAGCTCATTACTTTAGCAGATTTATTTACTAAAAGATTTGGTGGTAAAGCAGGAGTTGTGCCTTCCATACTATCTGCGTTTATATATTCAGTACCGACAACGGCTCTACAAATGGTCGGTATGTCTACTGTCTTTAATATTACTTTTGATATGAATGTTTCATTAGGTATATTTATATCATTTGTCGTCATCTTAATATTCACTGTAATCGGAGGATTACCAGCAACTATGTTAACTGATGCTATTCAATCAATCATCATTATTATTGGTGTCGTTATTCTTGCGGTTGTTACGGTAGTTCATGTTGGAGGACTTTCAACACTTTTTGAAAACAGTAGTTCTAAACTTTTAAGTATTTCAGGACCAGATGGTTATGGGGAAGTCTTACTTTATGCATTATCAGTCGGGCCATTTTATTTAGTATGGCAATCTATTTGGCAGAGAATCTTTGCTGCAAAAAGCGAAAATGTAGCTGTTTCAGCAAATGCCTTAGGGTTTGTAATTTCAGGTTTCATTTCTATTTTACCTTTTATTATTGGCTTAGCAGCAAGACAATTTGTTCCGCTTGATATGCACCCTGACTTAGTCTTTTCATATGTAACAGATTTATTATTATCTAGCCCACTAGGAGGACTTGTATTCTTAGGTTTATTAGCTGCTTTAATGACAGGAGCAACATCATTTATTTTACAAGGTAGCAGTAACCTGACAATTGATTTTTATCAAACATTTATTAATAAAAATGCTAGCAGCAGAAAAATGTTAGTATTTTCGAGAATTTCAGTTGCAATCATAACAATATTGGCTTGTTTATTTGCATATACTGTAAGTGATATCGCCACTACATACCAATGGGCTTTAAGATTAACATCTACTATACTTGTCATACCATTTATTGCAGTAATGTTCTGGAAAGGTGTAACGAAAATTGGCGTTATGGTAAGTATGATAGGAACAGCAATACTTGTCTTATTATATCCTTTATTTAATTTACCTATTGATCATGCAATATTTGGATTTATAATTTCATTTATTTTATTAGTAGGCACAAGTTTACTAACTAAACACGATAAGTTAGAAACGATTCAAGCTGCTTATTTTGAAAAATTAGACAACCCGAATTTGGAGGATTATTATGAGTAACTTAATGATTAAAAACGTTAATATTATAGACATGGTTAATCCTAAACCTTATAAAAGTAATATATTAATTAAAGATGGAAAGATTAAAGAAATTAATACATCTATCAGTAATCAAAATGTTGAAACATTAGATGGTAAAGAACAATTTATTATACCTGGTTTTATTGATACACATAGTCATTTATTACTTTATGGCTTATTTAAAGAATTAGTAGATGTAAGGCCTGAAGCAGTTAAAAATATTTCAGACATTAAAAAAGCATTGAAACAACAATTACCTAAAAAGGATTCAGGGGAATGGATAGTTGGTCAAGGTTACAACGAACTAGAACTTGATGAAGAACGACATATTACGAAGCAAGAACTCGATGAAGTTTCAACTGAACACCCTATTTACTTACGTCATAGCTCTGCACATATGGGGGTTGCAAACAGTAAAGCTCTAGAAATAGCAAATATTAATGATGAAACAGAAAATCCTGAAGGTGGCTATTTTTCTAAAACGGATGGTACCTTAAACGGTTTACTTTATGAATTACCAGCAGTAGAAAAACTGTTACCTTATTTACCGAAACCATCTAAAGAAGAGATGATTGATGCGCTGAAAAATGCTGCTCAAGATTATATTGAAAAAGGTATTACAACAGCTTCAGAAGCGTCGGTTGGTCTAGCTCATGGTAAAGATGATATATCTGCTTATCATGAATATATACAATTAGAAAATGACATTAATTTAAGGATCATGATAGATTACCAACTGCTATTAAATGATGAAAGAATCAAAGATAAAACATATCAAGAATTAAATGAACAAGTACAAACACTTTCAAACCAAAAATGTACTTTGGATAGCGCTAAATTTTTCCAAGATGGATCAATCCAAATAAATACAGCAGCACTCACACAACCTTATAAAAATGAAAATACAAAGAGTGAGATTATTATAAAACAAGAAACATTAGAAAGTTTATATACATCGTTCGCAGAAAAAGGATTTCCATTAACAACGCATGCGAATGGCGATGCTGCTATTAAATCCATTATAAAAGCTTATTCTAAAATACAGTCTTTACCAAATTATAATCATGAAACACGAATTGAACATATTCAAACTGGTGAATATGAAGACATTGTGGCAATGAAAAACAATCAAATTTCCGGTTCATTTTTTACTAATCATATATATTATTTTGGTGATCAACATTATGAAAAATTTTTAGGTCCTAATCGGGCAAATCTAATAGATCCTGCAAGATGGGCTGAAGATTTAGACGTGTTATATACGCTGCATTCAGACTGTCCTGTAACGCCCATCTCTCCAATAGATAATATAATGATTGCTTGTAATCGTAAAACAAAAAGTGGACGTACTTTAGGTGAAGAATTGAAATTAACACGCCTAGAATCATTAAAAGCAATGACTATAAACGGCGCAAAGCTCAACCATACCGAAAATCAAAACGGTACAATTGAGCCTAATAAAAACGCTGCTTTTGTAATATTGAATCATAACCCATTAGACGAATCAATCGATCTAAATGATGATATGATTCAATATACGATTATTGGAGGAAAAGTAGTATATAAACGCTCATAGCCCATTAAATTATAAAGTGCCTATGAATCCACCATCAATATTAACTGAAGCTCCAGACACATATGAAGCGGCTGATGATGATAAGAAAGTAATCACATTGGCCGCTTCTTCTGTGTTCCCAATTCTTCCTAAAGGAATTGAGCGGTCAATTTTTGAGTATTCTTCCCAAGATAACTCAGGATTTTCATTTTTCCATCTTTTTTCTAATTGTTCACTTCTTATAAGTCCTATACATACTGTATTGACTCTTATATTATATTCACCTAAATCTTTACTCATCGCTTTTGTAAGTGCCATGCCAGCAGCTCTTGATACAGAAGTCGGCAACGATGATTTAGGAGGTGTCTTGCCTAACGCTGCTGTGACATTAATGATTGAACCTTGTTCATTTTCTTTCATATAAGGGATTGCTGCTTTTGAACAATTTATGGCTCCAAATAATTTTAAATCAAGATCATCTTCCCAAAGTTCATTTTCCACTTCTTCAAACGCATGAGCTTGGGATGTACCAGCATTGTTCACTAATATATCTATCGTTCCAAACTTACCCACTGTTTCTTCTACAGCTTTTATACATTCTGACTTATCTGTTACATCAGCAACAATAATTTGGACATTAGCTTTTGTGTGTTTTTGAATATAACTTTTTGCTTCTTCTAATCTATCTTTATTTCTAGCACAAATAGCTACTTTTGCTCCCTCTTTCGCCAAACATAAAGCTGATTCTAAACCGATACCTTTACTGCCTCCAGTAATTAATGCTACTTTGTTCTCTAATTTAAAATCCATCTAATACCCCTTTCTTTAGTTGTACTTATATCTCAATATACGTTAGTCTATATCTTACTGCAAAAATTCCCCCTTGTTTTCATGATGACTCTAGTTTCCTTATAAAAATAGGAGTGGACAGAAATCTCATTTTAATAAATAGATTTCGTAGTCCCACACTGCTTAGAATGACTAATATTGAAAAAAGCTTTTTATAAACTTATTTTCAGTCAAATCAGCTACTGCCAATACAAAATAAAGTCCTAGACAATTATTTATGTCCAGGACTCATATAAAATTCATTATATTTTCTTGTTATGCTTCAACATCGTATCCTTGATCTTCTATTGCTTCTTTCATCTGGTCAAAGTTTACTTTGCCTTCTTCATATGCTACTTGTACATTATTTTCTTCTAAGTTTACAGCGGCATTATTTACACCATCTAATTGATTTAAAGCACCTTCTACTGATGATTTACAATGATTACAAGTCATACCTTCTACTTTAATTGTTTGTTCCATTATATACATCTCCTTATAATTTATAGTTTAACTCTTTTTAATCTTAAAGCATTAGTGACAACACTAACTGAACTTAGAGCCATTGCAGCCCCTGCTATCCACGGTGCTAATAAACCGAGGGCAGCTATAGGTATACCAGCTGTGTTATACCCAAATGCCCAGAATAAGTTTTGTTTAATATTTTTAATTGTTGCGTGACTAATCTTGATTGCTTTAGGGATTAATAATAGTTCTCCCCCTAAAATCGTTACGTCAGCTGCTTCTATCGCTACTTCAGTTCCAGTTCCTATAGCTATTCCGATATCTGCTACTACTAATGCAGGTGCATCATTTACACCATCTCCGACCATAGCTACTTTCTTGCCTTTATCTTGTAAAGCTTTTATTTCATTTGATTTTTCTTCTGGTAATACTTCTGCTATAACTGAATCAATACCTACTTGCTTAGCAATAGCTTGCGCAGTTCTTTCATTATCACCTGTAAGCATAATTACTTCTAATCCTTCATCTTGCATCAGTTTAATCGCTTCAGGTGCCGTTTCTTTAATTGTATCAGCAACTGCTACTACGCCTTTATATTGACCATTAACTGCCATTAACATTGCAGTTTTACCTTGATGTTCAAAGTTTGTAAGTGTTTCTTCAACTTGATTAACTGAAATTTGAGCATCAGTCATTAGTTTTCTATTACCTACTAATATTTCATTTCCATCTATAGTTGCTTTTATACCGTGTCCAGGTATTGCATCAAAGCTTGATACGTCTTTTAAAGTTAAATCTTTTTCTGTAGCATATGCAACTATTGCTTCAGCTAGTGGATGTTCAGATCCTCTTTCTGCACTTGCCAACAATTGTAAAGTTTCATCGTCACCTGTAAAGTCAGTCACTTCTGGTTTTCCTTTTGTTATTGTTCCTGTCTTATCTAGAACAATAGCATTTAATTGGTGTGTTCTCTCTAAGTGTCCGCCACCTTTAAATAAAATACCACTTTCTGCTGCTTTACCAGTGCCTACCATGATAGAAGTAGGTGTTGCTAACCCTAAAGCACATGGACAAGCAATAACAAGCACTGCAATTGCAGCTACAAGTGCGCCTTCAAATTGTCCTGGGTTAACTAAAGTTATCCATATCACAAATGTTAAGATTGCTATTCCAACCACGATTGGTACGAAATAACCTGATATAACATCGGCAAGTCTTTGTATAGGAGCTTTAGACCCTTGAGCTTCTTCTACAACTTTAACGATTGATGCTAAAGCAGTATCTGAACCAACTTTTGTTGCTTTCATTTCAATTGAACCATTTTTATTAATTGTTGAACCAATTAACGCTTCATCTATTGATTTCTCTACCGGTATAGATTCACCAGTAATCATTGATTCATCAATAGAAGTATTTCCTTTTATAACTTTACCGTCTACTGGTATTTTTTCACCAGGTTTAATTCTTAAAACATCACCTACTACAACTTCTTCTACAGGTATCATCATTTCTTTGTCTTCTCTAATAACCCTTGCTTCTTTCGCTTGTAAATTAAGAAGTGATGATAATGCATTTGTTGTTTGACTTTTTGCTCTTTGCTCTAAATATTTACCGAATAAAATAAGAGTGATTAGAACTGCGCTTGTTTCAAAGTATAAATGTGACATGTATTCTGGATTACCAATAGTTTTAATCGCTTCGTATAAACTATAAAAATATGCCGCACTAGTACCTAATACAACAAGCACATCCATATTGGCGCCGCCGTTTCTTAAATTTTTATATGCTCCAATATAGAACTGCCATCCTATTACGAATTGAACAGGTGTAGCAAGAATAAATTGAAACCATGGATTCATAAATATACTAGGTAATTGAACATTAAATAAATGAACAAGCATTGTCATGAATAGTGGTAAGGATAAAACTGCTGAAATAATTAATTTTAATTTCATTTGTTTTATTTCTTTTTGTTTGTGTGTTTCTTTATTTTTCATTTCACTTTTTGCTTGTGCATCATATCCTAATTTTTTAATTTTATCTATGATTGCTTTAATATCCACTATTTCAGGATTATATTCTATATTAGCCTGTTCTGTAGTTAAATTAACTGTTGCTTGCTCAATGCCTTCTTGTCTATTTAATACTTTCTCGATACGACTTGAACATGCTGCACATGTCATACCAAATACATCAAGTTCTGCCTTTTCTGTTAACACGCCATATCCAAGTTTTTCAATTTTATTAGTTATATCCTTTAAAGAAGATTGTTCAGGATCAAATGAAACAGATGCTTTTTCTGTTGTTAAGTTCACTTTGGCATCTACACTGTCCATTCTATTTAATACTTTCTCAATTCGACTTGAACATGCTGCACATGTCATGCCAGTGACGCCAACAGTTGTTTGTTTCTGATTTGCCACTTATACCACACCTCCTTATTTAGAAAATTGTTTAAGAACACTCATTAATTCATCTATTGTTTCTTCGCCTTCGCCTTTTTGGATAGCATCTGTAACACAATGTTTAATATGACGTTCTGTTACTGCAAACCCAACATTCTTAAGTGCAGACTGTATAGCACTAATTTGAACGAGTATATCCACACAATAACGGTCTTCTTCAACCATACTTTGAATACCTCGTACTTGCCCTTCAATACGTTTTAATCTATTTAATACTTTCTCTTTTTCTTCTTTAGTTCTTGGTGTTACAGGATGATCATGTAAAAACTCTCCCATATACTCACGTCCTTTCTTAATTAATACTATACCCCCCTAGCGTATATTTTTCAAGTTTTTTGTTTATAAAATTAAATATGATACATAATTTTCTATAAAAAAATCTATTATTCCAACCGCGGCAATGATTACTGGCAATATAAAAAAAGAGCCGGAGACATTGATTATGTCCCAGACTCTTTAAAAACTAAAATATATTATTCAACTGTTACTGATTTAGCTAAGTTACGTGGTTTATCTACGTCACAGCCTCTGTGAAGCGCTGCGTAATAAGAAACTAATTGTAGTACTACTACTGAAACAAGTGGTGATAATAATTCATGTACATGTGGGATTACATAAGTATCCTCATCATGTTCTAATCCTTCCATAGAAATGATACAAGGATTAGCTCCACGTGCTACTACTTCTTTTACATTACCACGGATAGATAAGTTAACTTTTTCTTGAGTAGCTAATGCAATAATTGGCGTACCTTCTTCAATTAAAGCAATTGTTCCGTGTTTCAACTCTCCTCCAGCAAATCCTTCTGCTTGGATATACGAAATTTCTTTAAGTTTTAAAGCACCTTCTAAGCCAACATAGTAATCCATCGTACGACCAATGAAGAATGCGTTGCGAGTTGTTTCTAAGAAATCTTTAGCAATTTGTTCCATTTTAGAAGCATCATCGACGATAGCTGTAATAGCTGTCGTTACTTTTGCAAGTTCTGGTAAAATATCAACACCTGTTTCTTTACCATGAGCATTTGCTACAACTTGTGAAAGAATCGCTAATACTGCGATTTGAGCTGTATATGCTTTTGTAGAAGCAACAGCAATTTCAGGACCTGCATGTAAGATTAATGTATGATCCGCTTCACGAGATAAAGTAGAGCCAGGAACATTTGTAATCGTCAGTGCTTTATGACCAAGACGTTTCGCTTCAACTAATACTGCACGACTATCTGCTGTTTCACCTGATTGTGAAATAAAGATAAATAATGGTTTCTTAGATAGTAATGGCATATTGTAAACAAATTCTGAAGCTACATGTACTTCCGTAGGTACTTCAGCCCATTTTTCGATATATTCTTTACCTACTAAACCAGCATGATAACTTGTACCACAAGCTACAATGTATATTCTATCTGCTTGTGCAACATCATCGATAATTTCTTTATCGATTTTTAAGTTACCTTCATCATCTTGATAATTTTGAATAATGTTACGCATAACTGCAGGTTGTTCATGAATTTCTTTTAACATGTAATGATCGTAAGTACCTTTTTCAACATCTGATGCATCAATTTCTGCTTTATAGCTATCTCTATCGATAACATTGCCTTCTTGATCTTTAATGATTACTTTATCTTTTTTCACTATTACAATTTCATTATCTACTAACTCTTTATAAGTATCTGTGACAGCTAGCATCGCAATTGCATCTGAAGCAATAACATTGAAGCCATCTCCAACACCAACTAATAATGGTGATTTATTTTTAGCAACATAAATAGTTTCTGCATCTTGTTCATCTAATAAGCCTAATGCATAAGAACCATGTAGTAATGATAATACTTTATTAAAAGCTTCTTCAGTTGTTAAACCTTCATTTGAAAAATGTTCAATTAATTCTACAATTACTTCAGTATCAGTATCTGATTTAAATGTTACACTTTGTAAAAATTCATTTCTTAATTGTTCATAGTTCTCTATTACACCATTGTGTACTAAAGTAAAACGACCTGATGTTGATTGGTGAGGGTGTGCATTTTCGTAGTTAGGTACACCATGTGTTGCCCAACGAGTATGTCCAATCCCAATATTTCCATCAAAATCATTATCTGCAACTTTACGTAATTCAGCAATTCTACCTTTTTCTTTAAATACTTTTATTTCTTCTTCGTTACGAACAGCAATACCTGCTGAATCATAGCCTCTATATTCTAATTTTTCTAATCCTCTAAGTAATAATTCTTTTGCATTGGCTGTACCAATATATCCGACGATTCCACACATAAATTAAATTCCTCCAATTTTAAATAAGCGGTTAGACAACTTCAAAAAGTGTCCAGTCGCTTTCAGTACGTTATTGACTTCATGGCTGTTTCAATGACTTTGGACATACAGTCACCCATATGCTTTAACCATTGAACTTTCGAATGAGCCACATCCGGGATAGCATCCGCCGATAATTCGATAACCATCCTCCTCGTCAACAAAAGCGAAATTATTCATTCAACATGTATCTGAATATACACGCATCTTTAGTCATAATTCCCTTTTGTTCAGGCGCTATAAGTTTCCTTATTTTGATAAACCTCACAATCCTCCTTTAGTGAACTTTCTTTATTCTACAATGAATCTCAGTATTGTGCAATTATATCACTATATATATCAACTTATTTTATAAATTTATATTAAATGAACTTGTGATAATAATTTATAATAAAAAAACGGTTGAGCCATAAAACATATGACTCAACCGCTTTTATATTCATTTAATTATTCAATTCCCATTTCTCTTTTAACAACTTCTGCAATACTATTTACATATCTTTCAGCATCTTCTTCAGTTTTAGCTTCTACCATTACACGAACTAACGGTTCTGTTCCAGATGGACGTACTAAAATACGGCCTTCTCCATTCATTTCAACTTCAACTTTTGTAATAATTTCTGCAACTTTAGTATTTTCTTCAACACCATACTTATCAGAAACTTTTACATTGACTAAACGCTGAGGATATTTTTTCATTTTACTTGCTAATTCGCTTAATGATTTACCCGTTCTTTTAACGATGCTTGCTAAATGTACACCTGTTAGTAAACCATCACCTGTTGTATTATAGTCCATTAATACGATATGGCCAGATTGCTCGCCTCCAAGACTATAAGAACCTCTTCTCATTTCTTCTACAACATATCTGTCGCCTACTTTAGTTTTGTCGGATTTTATACCTACTTCTTCTAAAGCTTTATAGAAACCTAAATTACTCATTACTGTTGATACAACCATATTATCTTTTAATTCACCTTGTTCAGCCATATCTTGCGCTAAAATGAACATAATTTGGTCACCGTCTACTATTTGACCTTTTTCATCAACCGCTATAATTCTGTCTCCATCACCATCAAATGCTAAACCAAAATCTGCTTCGTACTCTACAACTGCATTAGATAATTCTTCAGGATGTGTAGATCCAACATTTAAATTAATATTATAGCCATCCGGTTTACAACCAATTGTCTCACTAGAGGCTTCTAAATCTCCGAATAAATAAGGAGCTAGAGAATATGTAGCACCGTGCGCACCATCTAATACAATTTTAAGCCCTTCTAAGTCTCCATCCACTGTTGACTTAATATAGCTCATATATTTTTGAGCGCCTTCGAAATAATCAGATATATGATTTAATTCCTTACCTGTAGGTCTTGGTAAATTATCTTCAGTTGAATCTAATAATTTTTCTATTTCTAATTCTTCATCATCAGTCAGCTTGAAACCATCTGGTCCGAAGAATTTAATACCATTATCAGCTACTGGATTATGAGAAGCACTAATCATAACACCTAAATCTGCTTCTACTTCTTTAGTTAAATAAGCTACACCTGGTGTTGAAATGACACCTAATCTCATAACTTCTGCTCCTATTGATGATAGACCAGCAATTAAAGCAGATTCTAACATTTCTCCTGATACTCGTGTATCTCTACCTACTAATACTTTCGGGTTTTCGCTATTATGCTTTTTAGCTAAAACATATCCACCAAATCTACCTAATTTAAAAGCAATTTCAGGAGTTAATTCAGAATTCGCTACTCCCCTTACACCATCAGTACCAAAATATTTGCCCATTTGTAATTCTCCTTTTATTTCCATTAGTTTTTAGAAGTTTTTATTTTTGCTTCGACTTTGTTGAATTCGGCTTCGTCTATATCATCAGGTAAATTTAAATCTACCTTTTTCGTTGTATCATTATCGATATCCGATACATCTACTGGCACATCTATTGAACTAATACCATCTAATACATTACGTGAACCGTATATTTTAACTTCTGATTTATCTAAACTTATATCGTCAATATTTGTGTTTTTTGAAGCAGATCCTTTTGTGACAGGATTTAAACTTACTGTTTTACTCGATCTCGCAACTTTAATGTTTACATTAACGGTATCAGGTCTAATTTGAACATCTAATTTGTTCAAGTTACTATCTAGTACGCTAATGCCTGCTTTCTCAGTTGTATCATCAGTAAGTTGTTTATTCTCATCTAATGTTGCCTTTACATATGCGATTTTATTTAATTCTTCTTGACCACCAGTAATCGTTATTTGTGATGGATTAACTGTTTCACCTAATAATTCATAACCGGAAGCGATTCTATTTTGATTGATTTCAGCTTCGATTGGGAATTTCTTAGATACTTTTTCTTGTAAAGAAACAGTTGTGGTTTTCGGAATAACTTGATAATTCAAATCTTTGTTTAATCCTTTTACTTTAAAGCTTTCTTTATATTCTCCTACTGATTTATTCTTTAGATTAAGTTCCACCTTAAAATTAAGTAATTTTTCTGTTTTTAAGATTGTAGATTGTGGTCCTGAAACTTTAACATCTACTGTCTTAGGTGCACCTGATAAGTATAATTCTTTAGAATTGTAAACTGTTTCAACAGGAACATCCTCTATAACATGATCAGAATTTTTTAACGTTGTTTCGTTAAATAAACTACCAAATACATTATTAACAGATAAGAACATGACTAAAGCTAGTACTAATGCGACAAAACGTAATCCCCATTTAGATTCTAGCATCTACTTCACATCCTTTCTGCTTTGAACAGAACCAAACCAATGCTCAACTAGTAATTCTCTAAAAGTATCACTAGATATTTCTTTTCTTAATTTACCATCAAATGAAACAGAAATCGACCCCGTTTCTTCAGATACAACTACTGTAAATGCATCTGAAACTTCAGAGATACCTACCGCCGCTCTATGTCTAGTACCTAAACTTTTAGATATTTTTTGACTATCTGATAATGGTAAGTAACTTGCAGCTGTAGCAATCTTTTGTTCTCTAATAATCATAGCCCCATCATGTAATGGTGTATTAGGAATGAATATATTAGTGAGTAGCTCTTGAGTAATATCAGCGTTAATAGGGATGCCCGTCTCTATGTAATCCTGCAAACCTGTTTCTTTCTCAAAGACTATGAGTGCACCTATACGTCTCTTAGCCATGTATTGAACAGCTTTATCGATACTATCAGTTAGACGTTCTTGTTCAGCAGAGGTCGTTACATTTACGCGTTTAAACAAGCTACCTCTACCTAACTGTTCTAGAGCTCTTCTAAACTCTGGTTGGAATATAACAATAATCGCTAAAAATCCCCATTGTAATACGAAGTCAAATAATAGCGTTGTTGTTGTTAAATTTAAAAAATCACTTACTGTTCTACCAATTATGATGAAAAATATACCTTTTAATAATTGTATCGCTTTTGTACCTTTCACTACTGTAATAATTAAGTACAATACATACCATACAATAATCAAATCAAGTATACCTGTTATAACTTTTATGGCACTTAAATCGCCAAAAATGTCAGGTAACTGCATAGTATCTCCTCCGTATTTCGTTAACCTATTATTTATTATATCAATTTTTCAGTTATATTGTTAATTTAAATAAAAAAGAAGTCTCTATAATTAGAGACTTCTTTATTTATAATGATTTTATTCATAATTGTCAATTATAATAGTTTTTCACCAAAAAATGAACCCATTAATCCAATCGCTAATCTAGCTGTTTTATTATATTCATCAATAAGTGGGTTTACTTCTACTAAGTCAGCAGAAACAATCAATTTAGATTCATGCAACATTTCCATCGCAAGATGACTTTCTCTATATGTAGCTCCACCAGGTACAATTGTTCCTGTTCCTGGTGTTTCAACAGGATCTAAAGCATCAACGTCTAGCGATAAGTGAATACCATCCGTTTTATCTTTTAGATATTCTATCGTTTCTGAAATGACTTGTCCCATACCTAACCTATCAATATCAGCCATAGTATATGTTAAAATACCTGCTTCTTTTATGTACTTTTTCTCGCCTTCATCTAAATCTCTCATACCTATTAATACGACATTTTCAGGTTTAACTTTATTTTTATATCCACCAATGTTTGTCAGTGCTTCATCACCTTCACCAATCAATGCTCTTAATGGCATACCGTGTATATTTCCGCTAGGAGAAGACTCTAACGTATTTAAATCACCGTGTGCATCGTACCAAATCACGCCTAAATTTTCATAGTGTTTACTAATACCAGCTATAGAGCCTATTGATAAAGAATGATCTCCACCTAGTATGAGTGGAAAGTGACCTTTTTCAACGGTTTCATTCACAGATTCGTATAAATTATTTGAAAAAGCAATTACTTCCTCTAAATTACGAAGACCTTTTTGTTCACTTTTATATTTCTTCATGTCTAGAACTGGTGATTGAACATTACCTTTATCAATTACTTCATGTCCAATATCTTCTATTCTCTCTATTAAACCAGCATATCTTAATGCATCCGGTCCAAAGTTAACACCTAATTTACGTTGACCAAAGGCAGTGGGTGCACCAATAATTTCAATACGTTTACTCATATTTTAAATCCCCCTTAATTGTCATTACTATTATATTCTAGTATATGTAAGCACTTACATCAAGGTATATAAGGGTTTATGGATATTATTAATATATTACAAATATTTATTCATATATGTATATAGAAACGCCTTTGCAACAATATCCTAATACATATACATGTATATGCAAAAACGCTTAAAAACAAAAAAGACATTAGTGAAATCACTAATGTCTTCAATATGAGCCATAGAGGATTCGAACCTCTGACCCTCTGATTAAAAGTCAGATGCTCTACCAACTGAGCTAATGGCTCTAATGGCTGGGCTAGCTGGATTCGAACCAGCGGGTGACGGAGTCAAAGTCCGTTGCCTTACCGCTTGGCTATAGCCCAACAATGGTGGAGGGGGGCAGATTCGAACTGCCGAACCCGAAGGAGCGGATTTACAGTCCGCCGCGTTTAGCCACTTCGCTACCCCTCCAGCTTATTTAGTTATTAGAAATGGTGGAGAATGACGGGTTCGAACCGCCGACCCTCTGCTTGTAAGGCAGATGCTCTCCCAGCTGAGCTAATTCTCCATATAAAAATGACCCCTACGGGACTCGAACCCGTGTTACCGCCGTGAAAGGGCGGTGTCTTAACCGCTTGACCAAGGGGCCATGGCTCCACAGGTAGGATTCGAACCTACGACCGATCGGTTAACAGCCGATAGCTCTACCACTGAGCTACTGTGGAATAATACTAATAATTTGCCCGGCAACGTCCTACTCTCGCGGAACGTAAGCCCAACTACCATCGGCGCTAAAGAGCTTAACTTCTGTGTTCGGCATGGG